>JAPUGN010000016.1 GCA_027298165.1 Nitrospinota bacterium | reverse complement strand
GCGGCACGCAGGACCATCAGGTCACCGCCACAATCCTGGACAACCGCCTTATACTCACCAGCCAGACCGGCGACGATTCCGCCATCGCCCTGAGTGATCCAGACGGCGTGCTATTCGCACTCGGGTTTTTCGAACTGGATGGCAGCGGTACGGTGGTGCAGAACGAAGTGCAGCTGAATGCCTCCGGCACCAACCTGGTGGTCGGCGGGAACTATGCGGAAATCACCATCGACGACTAAACCTTTACCAGCGCCGGCAACGTGTTCACGGACGTCTTCACGGGGATTACTCTGGAAGTGCGCGGCGAAGCCGGAGATACCGTCCCCGTTACCGTGGAAACCGATGCCAGTTCCGCAGTCGCGCAGATTCAATCGCTGTTCCTCCGGCTCAACGACGCGATGATCGCCCTCAACGACACGCTGGCGTTCGCCAAAACCTTCGCCGGCGACTTCGAACTGCAGTCGGTCCGTGAGGAGTTGACAGAAAATTCGCAGACCGGTATCCGGACCAACGAAAGCCTGGATGCCGGCCGGGAAGCGGTCGACCCCGCCAACAATCTGCCGCCGTCGCTGGGCCTCAACAGCGTGAACACCGACAAATTTTCGACCACGGAACTGGGCATCACCCGAACCGCACAGGCCATCCGCGACGGCCTGGGGGCGCTGTTTCTCAACCGCGGCAGTGAATTGTTCAAAAAACTGTCTTCGGTGGGGATTAAAACCGAAAGCGATGATACAATCAGAGTCAATGTTCCGGCGCTGACCCTGGCGCTGGAATCGCAACCGGACGCCGTTCTGGAATTGTTCAACGACGCCGAAACCGGCATCTTGCCGCGTCTGCAGACTCAACTGGAATCGCTGCTGAACGAGAACACCGGACGGCTGGATCTCAAATCGGCGCGGCTCGAGGCCTTATCGGAACTGGATACCGGTAGGGCGGAATCCTTCAAACGCGCGTTTGAAAAACTGTTGCTCGAAACAACGATACGCAATCTCATCGCCATAGCCTGATGCCGCACACTCCGCCCGTAATCACCCGAATAATCAAGTGCCTGGAACAGCAGAAGGACTGTTTCCTCCAACTGCTGGAACTGTCACGTCGTCAGAAAAAGGCGATCGACGAACAGAACGATCCCGACCTGATGAAAGCCATGGAGGATAAAAACCCGCTTCTGCAAACCCTGCAGGCGCTCGATGAAGAAATGCAACCCGCGTTGCAATCCCTGTCGGAAACCGATCGGGCGTCGATGATCGAAAAGGGAAAGGCCTTAAAGGATGAAGCGGCGAAAGCGCTGGAAGAATTGATCGCGATGGAAGACGTCTGCGCGCAAATCATCAAGGATAAAAAAGATGAAACCTTCGAACAGATGAAGGTTTTTCAGGAACACCAGAAGGGCCTGAAAGGCTATGGGGGCAGCGGCGCCAAATCGTCCCGCTTCTCCCGGGAAGGTTGACCGGCGAAGCGCCGGAGCCAATTTGGCTGAGACGTCATGGCGCGATTGTAAGATCACATTCGCCAGCCAGGTCCCACAGAACCCTCCCCCCCGCCGCCGGATATCTGACACCCAATCATTTCTCGTTCCCCCGGTGGATTTTCCTTCCCGCATGAGTCATAATCCCTGCCAATTACAAACTCAATTTAACAACCCTCAGTTTCAAACTAAGTAATGATCTGTGTTCCTATTGTCGGTTCCACGATGGACCGTGCCCGCAAAGACCTTGACGCTTGCCAGAAACTGGCGGACATCATCGAGCTGCGCCTCGACCTGATCGATGGCTTCGACCTGCCTTTGTTGTTGAAGGAGGCCGGCAAGCCCTGCATTGTCACCAACCGGTGCAAAAAAGACGGCGGCCAGTTCGCGGGAACCGAGGAAGAACGCGTCGAAATTCTGCGCCGAGCCATTGAGCTGGGCGCGGATTATATCGACATCGAAACCTCGACGCCGGGCCCGCTTCTAAAATCCATTCTCGAAAACAAGGGCGGGGTGAAAGTCATCCTGTCACACCACGACTTTACGCGCACGCCGGACGACCTCATCCCGTTGTACGATCTGATGAACCAGATGCCGGCGGACGTTTTGAAGATCGTTACCTACGCGAGCGACATCAACGACAACCTGACGCTGTTTCGCCTGCTGGCGCGTGCCCGCAAGGATGAAAAACAGATGATCGCCTTCTGCATGGGGGAGAAGGGTGAGATCAGCCGCATCCTGACAGTACAACAGGGCGGATGGCTGACGTTCGGTTCTCTGGCAACGGGCCAGGAAAGCGCGCCGGGGCAAATCACCGCCGCCACGTTAAAGCATATCTACCGCGTCAACGATTTGAAACTGGAAACCAAAGTGTACGGCGTTATCGGCGACCCGGTGTCGAAGAGCATGGGCTACCTGATCCACAACAAGGCGTTTCAGGAAACCGGCTGGCCGCATGTGTACGTGCCCCTTCTGATACAGAACGTCACGCGGTTTTTCAATGCGTACGAACCGTATCTCGGCGGGTTGAGCGTGACCATGCCGCACAAGGAAGCCATCATGAAAGCGATGGACCGGATCGATCCCGCCGCCGAGCGCATTGGCGCCGTCAACACCGTGGTGTCGGAGGGCGACCAGTGGGCCGGGCACAATACGGACTACTCCGGCGCGCTTAAGGCGCTGGAGCCGCACGGGCCACTTAAAGATAAAAACATTTTGATCATCGGTGCGGGCGGAACCGCCAAGGCCATCGGCCAGGGTGTGGTCGACCAAGGCGCGAAACTCACTCTCACCTACAACCGTAACCGGGACAAAGCGCAGGAGCTGGCGGACCATTTGCAGGGCAAGCTGATAAGCATCCGCGACGTCGACCAGGCGGCGGTCGATATTCTGATCAACTGTTCGCCGGTGGGCATGGCTCCCAACACGAACGACACCCCCTACCCCGCGCGCCTCCTGAAAAAAGAGTTGGTGGTGTTCGATTCGGTGTACAACCCGATGGCGACCCGCCTTCTCAAGGATGCACAGGCGGCGGGATGCGTCACCATCTCCGGCGTGGAGTTGTTCGTCCACCAGGCGGCGGAACAATTCGAATTGTGGACCGGCAAGCCCGCTCCCATCGACCTTATGCGCCGGGTGGTGGAGGATAAACTGGCCCCACAACAATAAACCTGTTCAGAAATTTTTTTATTGAATAAAAATTCAATGCCGGCAGAGGTTGGCGGGAATACTCCAGTCCGCAGGCGTGTTCGGGTGTTGCCAGCCGCCCCGGCGCAGAGTAAACCATCGTTCTTCCCCCGGTCCACAATCCAGACGGTTCTGATCCAGGTAAGCGACATAATCGCGAACCGACTGCCCCACGTTCCGATCGGTCTTGTAGAGAACCGTCACGTTGGTGTTGAGGATCAGCACCAACCCTGCCAGAAGCCAGTGGGCTTTCCGAAAGAGAGCCGATTGCCGGTACACCTGGAAAAGAACGGCCAGTCCCATCACACAAAAACCGATGCGAGGCAGGTAGGTGTAGCGGGGACTGCCGTTGATCAGATGATAGTATTCCCCGAGTTGCCGTCCCATTAGAGCCACACCAAGGGTCGCTAGAATAAAGTAAGCGGAAACCGTATAGAAGCCTTTCTCCTGCCCCTTCATGGTCTTCCAGGACGTTGCGATCACGCCAGCCATAACAGCGATAATCACAAAACCCAACAGAAGAGACATTTCCATATACTGCAACCACGTCCGATTCAGCGGCCCGACCACCGTTTCCGTGGCTACGCGCCCGAGCAGGGTTGACGGGTAATGGGCCAGCGAACCCCAGTTCAACGGATGGTGCTGCAGTCCGAATAAAAAATAAACAGCCAGCGAAGTGGCGAGCAGGCCATGCTCCCAGCGGTGTTTCCCCTGGACACACAGATACAGATAAACCGGCAATATAAGAATGGTGTAGGGATGCGACCAGATTAAAACGTTGACGCACAACAGGTATGCCATTTTCAGCACCGGTTTCCGGGGCATCGGCAGAAACGCCAGCAGGAATAAAACAATATCGCAATGCCAGATCTGGAACATCAGCGTGCCCACCATTTTGAAACTGCCCAGAGGCAGAGCCACCAGTATCAGAACGGCGTACAGGGCAAATCCTTTGTGGCGGAAGATGCGGTCCAGCAGAAGAAAAAACAGGGCATAGGTTAGGGCGGTGAACCCCAGCGAGGCCAGGGCGTACAGGGCGGGAATCCAGGTGACCGGGAAAAAGCCAATCAGGTAAGCGGTCAGGTTGGGAAACACGCGGATGTAACCTGCATAGGAAATAAATATATTCCTAAAAGAATGGTCATTGTAGAAAACCGCGAACAGGTTTCTGCCGTCCTCATTGTACAACAGGGGGTAGAACACCTCGGCCAGACCGTTTTTCAACGCCAAGATGACAAAACAGAGCACCATCGCCCAAACCCAATTGGGTTGAAAAACGAGGAGTCTTTTCACATCCGGTACGCCGGTTTCGGAAAATTTCGTTTCCTGGGTAGGTTTGCCGACCATCAATTCAGTATAAGACCCGCAGTCCGATTCAACAATAGGTCATCCGAAGGGTAGGTGGGGCGGGGTTCAGGACAAGCGCCATGCGTCAAACTGTTTCCAGGCTTGATCGAAATGCTCGACCTCGTAGGATTTGCGTTCCCGGGGATGGTCCTTGTCCGCAGACCGGAACACAGTGATCTGTTTGTCCTTCACGTTGCTGGCTTCCACAAAAATGGAACAGCCGTCAGCCATCACCGCGCCGGTACCCTGCAACAGTTCCTCCCGCACCACGCGGGGAGAGTCCATCACCACCATTCCCAGTTTGTTGATCATTTCCATAGCCTGCGGCTCCCCGTCACTTAGAAAGACGCGCGATATCTGGGAACGGAGGGGTCCACCAACTGCGACCAGGCATCGATTCCACCCGCCAGGTTGTATACCGTATTGAATCCGGACTCCTTGAGAAACTGGCCGGCCTGGTGCGAACGCTGGCCGAAATGACAATACACCACAATATCGTCCTCAAACGCCAGCTCCTGAAGCCGGTCATACAATTCCGCCAGCGGGATATGAGTCGAATCCAGAATCGCCGACAGCGAATGCTCCCAATCCTCCCGCACATCCAAAAGCAGTCCCACCTTCCCGGCATCCATCAGATCTTTTAACTGTTTGGGATGGAGCTGTTTAACCGAATCGGTCATGTTGGATCCTTTTTTTTAACTCCGGTCACCCTGTTTGGAGGGGGGTGGGTGGACACCTGTTTCAAAAATGGGAATCCACTGTCCAGAATCTGCTACAGAAAAAACGAAAGTTGGACCGGGGTACCCCTTTTAGAGAATTGCAATTTATCTAAATATATATATCTACATGTATAAATCAACGAGGAATTTCCCTAAAATTTTTAGCCGGATTTGGCACGACCCTTTCTCTTAAATAAGCAACCCATTTGAGGGTGAGGGACCTTCTCTTCACCCAGAACGAAGCTCTATTTGGCAGGTTAACAAAAAAAGGAAGTCACACACTTTTTTTCCGAGTTGGGCCAACCCTCCCGGTCCTTCTTGGGCCTGCCATTACTTCTTAGCCCTTCAAACCTCTTCAAATAAATCCCATCCACGGCCAGACCACGAACAGCAACACCATAAAGCACGCCATGCCCAGCAAGCTGAGCAGGGAACCCGACACCATCATTTCCCTGAGTGATATCTGACGGGACGCAAACGCCAGAGCCGACGCCGGTGTTGCGATCGGCAGAATAAAGGCGAAATTGCTGGGCAATATAACCGTCATGGCCGCCACGGTCGGGTCGATCCCATAATCCGGGCACAGACTCAATACCGGCGGCAGTAAAATGGCGATGACCGCCGAATTGCTCATAAACGTAGTGAACAGGACGGACAACACCGCCACCGTCACCAGAAACATCGTGGGTGACATGATCGTGCCCTGAAACACCTTTTGAGCCAGCCACAACGCCGCGCCGGAAGACGCCATCACCTGCCCGAGGCAGATCGCCCCGCCGTACATGAGAATGATCGCCCAGTTGACATGCGGCTCGACGGTTTCCCAGGTGATCAGTTTCAGGACGAACAACAGAAAGATCGCCATGAGGGAAATGTTGGCGATGCCCAACCGCTCGCCGAACCCGAACCAGAAAATCAGGGTCAGGACCATCACGCCCGCCACCCCCATCTCCTGAAACGTAATTTTCCCCAGGGCCAGGGATTTTTCGTGCATTTTTTTGAGGGCCGGCTGCACGTCCTCGATTTCCGGCGGGAACAGCAGGTTGAGGAGCACCCAGCCGCAGACCAGCAACAGTACGATCATCGGAAACGAAAGCTGGGTGTATTGCAGGATACCGAGGGTGCTCTGGTTGCCGGTTCCCTTCTCCAGCATTTCGACCGCCAGGGGCACGCGTCCCCCACCCAGCACCGTGGTGGCGCCGCCGATGATGCAGCCCCAGGCCAGGGCGAAAAACATCGCCTTGGCAAAGGCGGACTTGCCCTGCGGCAGGCTAAGGGTATGAACGATCTGCGTGACAATGGGAAACAGCATGGCCGCCACGGCATGCTCCGACATGAAACAGGAGCTGACCGCGCCGAGTA
>JAPUGN010000159.1 GCA_027298165.1 Nitrospinota bacterium | reverse complement strand
ACTCCCGATCCCGGATTGATGAAGGATATCGACACGCTGGTGTTCGACATCCAGGACATCGGCGCCCGCTATTACACTTTCATATATACGCTGGCCAATTGCATGCACACCTGTAAGGCGGTGGGTGTCCCCGTGGTGGTGTGCGACCGGCCCAATCCGATTAACGGCGTGCAGGTCGAGGGCAATTTGGTGCGGGAAGGCTGGCATTCCTTCGTTGGCCAGTACTCCCTGCCCAACCGCCACGGCATGACGGTCGGCGAGCTGGCGCAACTGTTCAACCATCATTTCGGCATCGGGTGCGACCTGACGGTTGTCCCGATGCAGGGCTGGCAGCGGGAGATGTGGTACGACCAGACAGGTCTGCTGTGGGTGGCCCCCTCCCCCAACATGCCGGCGCTAGCCACCGCGACGGTGTATCCCGGCATGTGCCTGATCGAAGGCACCCAGTTGTCGGAAGGACGTGGCACCACCCTGCCGTTCGAACTGTGCGGCGCACCGGGCATCGACGCCCATCAGTTGGCCGAAGCGTTGGCGGAGGACGATCTCCCCGGCGTGCTGTTTCGTCCCCAGTATTTCAAACCGATGTTTCAGAAATGCGCCGGCGAAACCTGCGGCGGGGTGCAATTGCATGTGACAAACCGCGCCGCATTCAAACCGCTGATCACCGGCATCGCGGTGATCCGCGCCATTGCCCGTCTGTTCCCGAAAATTTTCCAGTGGCGCACTGAGCCCTATGAATTCGTCAGCGACCGCCCAGCTATCGACCTATTGTATGGTCACCCGGAGTTGCGCGAGACGCTCCTCCACGGCCCGCAATCCCTGCGGGATATCGAAGACTCCTGGCAGGCCGATCTGGAAAACTTTCAGGTTATCCGAAAAGCTTATCTTTTATACTGATTTCATCTGGCGGTCCGGCGCTGGGAAATAATCCGGAGAAATTTTAGAAAGCTTATAGCGGAAGGTGGAACGGGTGAGGTCCAACAGGTGAGCCGCCCGGGTTTTGTTGTTGCTGCATTTTTGAAGAGCCTTGAGGATCAGGTTCCGTTCCAAATCGTGGACCGAATCCTCCAACGAAATTCGATCGAACCGCTCACCCGGAATTCCCGAAACCAGGGGTTTTGCGCCCGCCGAGTCCACCAGATATCTCGGCAGGTCCGGCACCTCGATCCGGTCCCTTTTGGAAAGAATCACCAAACGTTCTATCACGTTTTGAAGTTCTCGCACATTACCCGGCCAATGATATCCCATCAACACCTCCAGGGCTTCGGCGGAAATTCCGTGAATACGTTTGCCCATGGCGTGATGGAATATTTTTAAAAGGCTTTCGACCAGCGCCGGAAGGTCGCCGATTCGGTCCCGAAGCGGAGGCAGAGTGATGGGATAGACAAACAACCGGTAATAGAGATCCTCCCGGAAAGAGCCTTCCCTGACAAGAGGTGCCAGATTCTTGTTGGTGGCGGCGATGATGCGGATATCCGCGAGGGTTGACCGGACCGCCCCCAGAGGTTCATATTCCCGCTCCTGGATCACGCGCAAAATTTTGGCCTGGGTGGGAGCACTCATCGATGTGACTTCGTCGAGAAACAAGGTGCCCCCCGAAGCCAAAGCGATTTTCCCCGGTTTGGATTTATCGGCGCCGGTAAACGCGCCTTTCTCATACCCGAAGAGTTCGCTTTCGAATAAGGTGTCAGGAAACGCCGAACAATTGAGCGCCACGAACGGCCGGGACGCGCGAGAACTGTTGTAATGGATGGCCTTGGCCAGCAGCTCCTTGCCGGTTCCGCTTTCTCCCACCAACATCACCGTGGTGTTCTGCGGTGCCACCTGGGCGGCCAGTTTCAACGCGTGCAGAATCTGCGAGGAATTTCCCACGATGGTTGAAAAATCGTATTTGGACTCCAGCTCGCTCCGGATACTGACCAACTGCTTCTCCAACTGTTCCCTTTCGTCTTCTACCCGTTTGAGTTCGGAGATGTCCTTGATCACCCCCATCACATAAGCGATTTCCCCGTTTTCCTTGTCAAAGATGGGAGTGTAGATCGTTTCCACCCAAACCTGTTTCCCCTCCTTATGAGTCAACACCATGCGTTCTTTTTTGGCGCCCAGCTCGCCATAGGTAATCTTGCCGCCTTTTTTGGAAATAGCCTCCCAGGATTGCTGGAAATCGGAGAGTTCCCAATAGGCTTTGTCCACCATATCTTCGCGGGAGATACCGTACAGTTCCTTGCAGGCCCGGTTAAAAAGCACCAACCGGTGGTCGCTTGCTACGATAAAAACACCGTCTAACGCACTGTCCAGAACATATTCAAGGTCGTATTTCATAGCGGGAACTTCAAATACTTTTTTGCATTCGAAAAAAGCTTGCTCCTTTATTAGGGAAAGGGAGGCGGTAGAGAGAATCTATAGATAAATATTTGCCACCCGGCGGATTTTCGCCACTGAATTTTTCCAATCTTTTTAGCATCTTATGCGGCCCTCGGGAAAACTGGCGGATTCTGGCCGGATTGGGGAGAGACTTCCCTGCTCGATTATTTCTTAACCGCTTTAAAAACAATTACTTACTGATCCGGCGGGTTTGGCATCAAGTTTGTATAGTTTGAGTGAACCAGAGGAGTGATGAATCAGGTTCGCGGCGGGAGACTTTCCCGCCACAATTTCCACATTTTACAACTCAATCAAACGCAAAGGAGAAACCAATGAAAGGGAAAAATTTTATCTTGGTGGGGCTGACAGTTCTGATCGCGGGTGCTATAGGGGCCGTCCCGGTTTGGGCTGCCGATGAAATTACGGTGGACCCGTGGTTCGTCGAACCCATGGAAAATAACCAGGCGGTTTTAGAGCCGGGCACCACTACCTACTGCAACAAGGATTTCCAAGTCGAAAACATAGGCCAGGAAATGGCGGAAGTCCTGATCATCCGGGGAAACGGCGACAACTTTGATACCAGCCAGATTCCCTCCGGAGGCAAGCTGAGTTACAAACTGCAGGACCGATCCAGATTTGCCACCGGCGCCAGTCAGGGCAACTGGGTTGACGAAGCGCGCATCGTGAATTCCACTTTGGGCGAATCGAAACTCAAGATCCATTGTAAATAAATCTGAAAATAATCCGGCCTATTCCAACTTTCATTAGGCCATTAAGTTTTTAACCGAAACGAAGGGTATGTTAGCTGGGCTGGGGTAGGCCGGATTTTCAGGGATAAAAGGGAGGAATGTTTCAAACCCTGAGTGGATAAAGTGGCTTAATGGGTGGAAACCACCTTCGGCGGGGTCAAAATAGGACGTCGTACCTGCGGCTGATGGGAGGCCTGCAATTCGACTTCGCTCAACAGGACACTGGGGGTGATACTGGCCACCGGCAAAACGCCCGACTCCGCCGTGCAAAACCCGTTGATGACAGTGGGATCGTCGCCTGTAATCAGAATCTTGCTGATCATGGAAAGCGGTGTCCCGACAAAATCCACTCCCCGAACCAACTCCTCCCTGCCATCCGGAAACACCTTGTACAAATACAGAGGTTTCCCCTTGAACACCTGGAACTGACGGCTATCCGTCTGGGTTTCCCCCTCAATAATTTTCTTGACGAACAATCCATAGGGCTTGTCCTGCTTCCTGACCTCCGCAATCAGCCTTTGCTTCAACGATGCCGCATCCAGGGTGAGGTCGGATTTCACGATAAAGTTGCTCATGCGGGACATGGGCACGTGGATGCCATCGCTGCGAGCATGACCGTTGGTCTGGTTGAACCCCAGAACCGGCGTCCGGGAAAGCAGAAAACTTTTCAACACCCCGCGGTCAATCAAAACCACCTCCCGGCTTTGCTGGCCCTGATCGTCAGTATGGTAATGCCCGATGAGGGGCGTGCCGTGATAGCTCTCCAGAGTCGGGTTGTCCACCACCGTAACGAATTCCGGAAGAATACGCTGGCCAATTTTTTTCAGAAAGGTTTTGCCGTCCTTGTCCCTTCGCAGGCGGTCCCCTTCCAACCGGTGCCCGATGGCTTCATGGAACAGCACCGCCGTTGCATCCGGACTGAAAATGGCCGGACCCACGTAGGGATCCATGGGAGTGGCGGTTTTGAGCTCCTTCAGGGACGCGATCAATTCGAGGGTGGTCCGGGTCAGTTCCGCCCGGGACGGAAACTGATCGAGCTTTCCGAAATAAAGGGATTTCTGATCGTACAGTTGGACCCCTTCATCAGTTTTGGTCCACGCTTCAATGTGCAATCCATATTCCAGATGAGCGTCGCGAATCGTGTTGCCATCCGAATCGTAGTAATAACGGATTACCCGGTCGGAGAAAATCTTGACCCGAGATTTTTCGATCTCGGGCGCACTCTTGAATAAATCGGATATCTGCCGGGTCAGTTGCTCCCATCCCGGCAGGTCGAGCTTCCATTCAGGAATCGGATCGATTTGCTTCCGGACTGTTTTACCTTTGGAAAAATCGGGGAGATCATGGCTTTCCAACCCGCTGATAAAGCGGCCTTTTTTCCTGAGAAAACTAACGATGGCCTGTTTGTAACGCAGATCGGTTTCATACCACAAGGCCCGCTTGAGGGAATCCAGATCATTGTCGACCGGAATGAACTGCTCCACGGAATAGCGGTGACTTTGTGGAGAGGAACTGTCAAATTGGGGATCGCCCACTTTCACATCCACAAACAAAGTGCGGGTCTGGTGGGTGTCGGAATGAATCAGGGCCCCGAAGCTGGCCGCGACCTCGGCCCGGTCATGGTGCCGGATTTGATAATTGATGAAATACGGCGGCCCGAAAACGTCAACTTTTAAATCCGAAAGCGAGCGCGCCATCTCTTCTTCCAGGGCCTGGAAAATGACGGCATCGTCCTCAAGGGGAGCGGAATGAACCGCGGAAGCGGTTAATAGAATGCTGAAAAGTATAGCCGTGGTTTTTTGAATCATGGTGCCCTCGTATCAAAAAACAATTCCGGGTTGGACCTGCCTCAAATAGATTAACATACACTTTTAATTATAATCTAAAAATTTTCACCGGTTTTCCTGAAAGACCGTCAAAATAGCGGTTTATTATATAGGTTTCTTAATGATTCCCGAAGCAAAAATGGCCCCCAGACGACCCTTCAGGCGATGGAAAATCATTTAAATTCAATTATTTATGTGGAACCTGGCAATAAATGCCTTTAAACTGCTTAAAACCAGTTATTTTTCAGTTAATTGCCCCAAACTATTGACAAAACCGGGCCCGGTTCCTATATTTGTCTTTTGGTTGGAATAAGAGAAAATATGGAATTGAAACAGATTTTCCTTTCAGATTTGAAAGGAGCCATGAAGTCCAGGGACTCCTTT
>JAPUGN010000158.1 GCA_027298165.1 Nitrospinota bacterium | reverse complement strand
ATAAGGAGGAATCCCCCGGCCCCCTCCTTCGACAGAGCCTGTCCTGAGCTTGCCGAAGGGCTCCTGCCCGGAGGGGGAACGGGCTGACTTCTCTAGCGAGGAGAGGCAACTGGCTGACAGTTTACGGTAATTGATACCTCTTGGAGCGCAATTTAGAAATTAGGTCCAGCGTCACGCTGGCCTGCGGCGGTTCGCCGCTCGGGTCTTGTCCGGTCCCTCTTGATTTTCCCCTGAAATATACTATGATGAACGCTGAACCTGATACCTAGGATAGGCACCATGAAAATCAGTGAAGTGCTGGCCCGCAGGGCCGAACAGAAAAACGCCGGCAAACCGCCGGAAGACCGTCCCCGAAAACCGGTCGGCCGCAAGGCGCTCAAGGTGATCCGCACCCGCGAGACTCCCAACCCGAAGGCCCTGCAGTTTGTCGTCAATGCGGAAATTCTGGAGCACGGCTACCGGTCCTTCACCACCAAAGAAGATAGCGCGGGCGATAGCTTGGCGATGGCTTTGCTGAATTATGATGAGGTCAAGACCGTCTACGTCATGAAGAACTTCGTCACCGTGACCATGGAAGGCCTGGATGATTGGAATCGCCTGAAGACGCCGGTGTGGAACATCATCGATGACAAGATCCATGTGTATCCCTCGGAAGGGGAGGAGAAGAAGATTGATATCGACGTGTCCGATTTTACCGGGCTCCCGCAGGATAAAAAACTGGATGCCATAGAAATGGTGCTGGACCGTTCCATTCGTTTTCAATTATCGCAGGATGGCGGCGGGGTGGACCTCAAGGGGCTTGAGGGCAACGAAGTTCAGATTCATTACCAGGGCGCGTGCGGCGATTGTCCTTCGTCCAAAACCGGTACGCTTCAGCACATCGAACGGCTGATCAAGCAACAGCTGGACGGCGACCTCACTGTCATATCCGTCTGACTCCTTCCTACCTTATCAAACCCTTAAGGTTTTTAAGTAACTGCCGGGTGTTGTTTTTTTGCGGCTTGATTCCGAGTAACCTCATTTGAGGCCGCGAAACCGGACCGTCCAACTTGAAATGGGTTTCGATCAACCCGCTCTCCGCCTGCGCTTTTGACAACAGCCGGCCCAGCTGAGACGAAGCCTTGAGGGCCTTGCTCAGGCCGAATTTTGGAAGCGCTTTGCCCCGCATGTCCAGGGTCTTATTATATCCGTCGAAGATGCCTTCGAGATATACATCCATGGGCTCGCCCTTCAACGCCAGATTGCTGGTTTTGAATTTGCCGTTGTTGATTTTGAAATTCCCTCCCAGATAATCAAACCGCAATCCTCTTGAACTCTGTTTCCGGAAAAATATCGGATCGATAACCGTCAGCAGGCTCTTTATTTTCTCCGATTGGTCGAAGATGACCGGGCTGATTTTGATCGAAACGGTTCCGAACAGGCCGCGGATACCCGGCAGTTTTTCGGGCACATAACCATTCACAGAACCGTGCACCCGCATGATGCCCTGGATTTGGTTTCGAGTGTAATCGCCCGCACGTAGGTCTTTTCCCAATAACTCTAATTGATATTTCCGGGATTCGGTATCGTACGTTCCATGAGCGGTGAGGGTGCCGTGGGCCGGGGTCCATTTGGATTGGGCAAGAACTATTTTGCCGGGAGGCAGGCTGACTTGGGCTGCGACTTTCCGGAAGCGAACCTGATCCACCGTCAACTGCTCGGCGGTCCAATTCACCATCATCGGTTTGCCGGGAGCCGATTCGATCTGGATTTCGGTTTTCAGTGATGCCAGTTTAAAGTTTTTGGCTGCCAGGCTCAGGTTTTCCCCCATCAGTGACCCGGTGACCTGCAGGGGTCCATCCAGCGTCCGGGGAATGGCCACTTTCAGGGTTCCGGAAAACAGTCCCTGGGGTTGCGCCCAACCCTCCGGGGCGGTCAACCGGGAAACGTCAAGGCGGGTCAACTGGATCTCGGTTTCAAAGTGAGGACTGGAATTGTCTTCCGAGGGAAACGGAAAGGGTTGCTGGCCGTCGATGCGCACTTTGCCATTGAGGGCTTCACCCTGGATATCGTACAGGATATAGTTTTCCTCCCACCGGGCTTTACCCTTCACCTGGGAAACCGCCACCTGGTAACCCCTCACGGGAATTTGGGCATCCCCAGCCACGAAGCGGGTTTCCGCCTTGAGATCGCGGGCCAGGGCGACCTTATCCGTCAGCGAATTGAGCGGACAGGACGCCAGAAGCGTCAGCTGTTCAATACGAAGGGGGAGGTCGGGGTTTGCCGGAGAGTCGGATTTATCTTGCAGGGTCTGCACCAATTCGGTTATGGAGAACGGTTGGGTGCGCAGTTGAACCTCAATGCGGGAGGTATCCGAAAGCACGTTGTCAGCCTCAATTCGTCCCAGCAGAAACAGGGGTCCCAGATCGAGGCGCACGTCTTCGAGGATCACATCGATAATCTCGGCGTCGGGTCGCAGGATTTTCAAATCGAACGAAAACCCGAGCGGTTCGGATTCGTGGGGTTCGGTCGGCCCGTTACGAATCACCTGCAGGGTGCCCTGTTCCACATGAATATTTTTTACAGTGAGATGAAAGTTTTTCAACCGGTTCCGGAATTCATCGATGATCCGGCGATCGATCAGAGGCGAAGGTGCCGGTTGCGGAGGAGAGGGCTGGGCCTGTTCCGGCTTTTCGGGAATCAGGACCTTGGCCCAGGAATTGCCGTTCGTGTTTTTCTTGTCGCGGTCGGACAGGGATGCTTTTTTGAAATTTTTAATCGGAGGTTCCTGGGGATCCAGATACACTTTGATCCTCGGCTTAACGATGGACGCGTTTTCGATCACCACCTCTCCCACCAGCAGAGGCCAGATCTTAACCTCCAGAAACAGGCTTTCGGCCCACAACAGTTGACGGCCGCCGGAGCGTACTGTTAACCCGCCGGACTCCAGACCCAACCCGTGCGAATAACCCAGGTCCAGAAACTGAATCTCCACCTGCGTGCCGGTTTTTTCGGATAACGATTGTGCGATGGTTTTCCGGAGCGTGTCCCGGTCCAGTAACAGAACGAGGGCGCCCGCGCCCGCGAGCAGGAGGATGAGTCCCAGCGTGATCGCCTTCAACCATTTCTTGCCCCGGGCATTGGCTTTTTTCCAAGGGGCGTATGGGGATTTTTTGGAGGAGCGGGTCATAGGCCCCATCTTATATAAGGAAAGGGTTTCATGGAAGAAGGATTTCCAGCACCCCGGGTGCCGGCGGGTCGAAAGGTCTGCTTTTATAGGCTCAATGAGAAATAAAAAAACAGGGAGACACTCCGGGCTGAAGGTTTAGCCCGGGCCGTCTCCCTCAATCGGTTTATTCAGGGTAGGGTCGGCGTGATCAGAAACCGATACCGCCGTGATTGGCCGCTATCATGCCTACAAACATGGGAATTGAGAGCCAGGCATTGGTGCGGCTGGCCAGAAAAGCGGTCCGTTTGGCTTTAGCTAATGCATCGCCTTCCAGTGCACCCGCGATAATTTTCTTCTGGTTGGGCCAGATGAATACCCACACATTGAGCGCCATGATGATGCCCAACAGCATTCCGACCATGATCTCAGGACTGGGAATACCCTGAACCTTGCCGCGTCCGACAACATAGTAAATAATACCCGTGATCACCGTCCACAGGGCCGCGTGCCGGAAAAGGAAAAGAGCTTTCGGCAGAATGATCTGCGTGTATGGCTTGGCCGCACCTGCCTCGGTCATTTTGGGCATGGATTGCACCTGCACCAGATTGAAGAAATAAAGCAGGCCGATCCAAAGGGTTCCAACCAGCACATGAAAAAATTCAGCTACCCACATAGTATGAGCCTCCTAAAGTTCCAAATTGATATTGGGATATGAAAACCTGAAAAAATTCGGGCGAAAATCCGGTGTGAAATCCTTCCAGCAATTACTGGATAAGATGGGATAATTATAGTCCAAATTCAATTATTTTGATAGTGTTCGGCCTTTCCCCCGGCAAATGCCCGGCGGGCTAGGGGATGGGTTTTTGCAAATGGAATAACAACAAAATGCCGATGGCCGCGAGATTGAATGCCAGCAGGAGGAACGCCCATCGGCCCGGGAGCACGAAGCTTCGGGAGCGGGGAGTGTCTGATGGGGAAACAGCGGCTGCATCGGTAGAATGTTCCGGGCCGCCTGCCAGGTCTTGCCGGCGGTTTTTCACCGCTTCATTTTCTTCGCGCAACGACCGGTTGTCTGCGGTCAAACGCTCCACCTGATCTTTCAGGCGCAAGCGCTCCACCTTCAGAGCTTTGGATTTCGCGATTTCCCGCGCCAGCGCCTCTTCCGGCCCCAGGGTGAGGCCGTCGTTTTCCGAAATGTCCTGCCACTCGTCGGTCATGGATTCATCATACTCGCACTCGGGGGATAAGGAAATGGTGGGGCGATTACGATTTGTGCGTGTGAAAGGTGTCGCTGGCGGCAGTCAGGCGCGACAGGTGTTCCGGGCTGAGAGTGAGGTCTCCTGCCCGGCAATATTGTTTGATCTGCTCAGGTTTGCGGGACCCGACCACAGCGGTCAGAATATTCTTGCGGGACAACACCCACGCCACGGCGACGTTGATGGGCGGCTGGTTAATTTCCCCGGCGATCTGCTGGACGGTTTTCAGGACTTCCTTCGAATGGGTGAACAGCGGTTCCTGGTACACCTCGTATTCTTTACGGGTGGGGGTGTCGGCCTTGAGGCGTCCGCCTAAAAGGCCGCGCGCCGACGGGGAATAGACCATGTAACGGACATCAGCGCTCTGGCACATCCGCAACGGTTCGTCTTCGTATTCACGTTCGAGCAGGTTGTAGGGAATCTGGTTGACCACGAACTGCGACAGGTCGCCGTCGAGGCGGGACAAATCTTCCGTTTCGAAATTGGACAGGCCGACGGTTTTCGCCTTGCCGCTGTCGCGCAGGGCGGTCATGATATCGACCAGTTTTTTGGATTTATCGGGAGTATTAAAATAACTGCCGGCCCAGTGGACGAGATAGACGTCGACGAAATCCCGGGCCAGGGCGCGGAGAGTGCCCTCCAGCCGTTCCTGGTAGGCGGCGACGGTCAGGTCCGCGTCCGGCCATATTTTGGAAATGATCAGGACGTCGTTTTTTCTGGAGCCGAGGGCCTGGCCCAGGCGGCGTTCCGATTCGCCGTCGCCGTAACCCTCCGCCGTATCGAAGGCGGTGATGCCGCCGTCGAGCGCGGTTTTCACCGAGGCGTCGGCGTCCTCCGGGGTGCAATAATCTCCCCAGCCGCCGCTCGGCGCGATTTGCCAGCACCCGAAGGTGATGACGCTCCACGGTTTGTCGAGACCTTTGCAGGGGACGCTTCGCATGTTATTTCATCACCACGATGATGCGGCGCTTGGTGTAATGCGGTCCCTCGGTCCGGAACGAGGCGGTCACCGGTTTCGACCACTCCTCGGAACTGCCGAAATGCTTTTTGAGCCGCCATACCTTGTAGCCAACGGCCAAAATGGCGGCCCCGCCCAGCAGGATGAACGTGGCGAAGATGAACCCGATCAGTGCCGGGAACATGAAAATCAGAATCGCCAGCACCACCAGCGATCCGCCGAACAGCAGAATGCCTTTTTGCAGGGATTGGTAACCCTCGTGGAAAATGTCTCGGTTATCAGGATTGCGTTCAAACATGATTCCTCCTGGGTTCGTAGTTGCTCGATTTATCGAGTGTTGTTAAAACTGCCCCATAAATGGGGCAACTACAGTGTTGTTAAAACTGCCCCATAAATGGGGCAACTACATTGTTTTTCTCTATTTTTATAAGATCGCGAGGGCACCGGGTCAAGGCGGAGTGCTGGGAATCGGAGTTTCAGACTGTGCTTTGGACGATTTTCAAAATCTTTTTAAAATCACGTTTTTGAACGCTGAGCGGCCGCTTCCAATTAGTGACACGCGGGCTGGGATGGTACAGCGGCAGGAGCGTGAAACGCTCGCTTCGCTGCGGTTTGCCGATGACCTCCGCCAGTTTGTACCGCGTGCCCAGTATGCGGTTGATCGCTTCCAGCCCGACACCGCCCAGTGTGACCACCACCCGGGGCCGCATCAGCTCCAGCACCGTTTGCAGATAATGCGAGCAATTGCCGATTTCTTTCGTTGTCGGGCGTCGGTTGTTGCCGTTTGCCAGCGGATTGCACAGCACCGCGTTGGTGACGAAGATGTCGTTTCGCGTGAGGCCGATGTGGGCGATCAGTGTTTCAAAATTGTCGCCGGACTTGTCGCCGGAAAACGGGATGCCGGTACGCGCCCCGCCGAACCGTCCCGGCGCTTCGGCGACGAACAGGATTTCGGAGTCGATCGATCCGTTGCCCGGTCCCAGCACGGCGCTCTGTTGGATCATTGACGGACAGGTTGTGCACCCGGCGGCTTGTCGGGTCAGACGTTCGAATTCATCTTGCGAGTGAGATTTTTGCATAGCTTTAAACTTTTGCTGGCGAAGGCAACGGGCTCATCCCGCCTTAACGCCCCGGCGAAATTTGCTCCGGGCCTTGCCCGGGCTCAGGAGGATTTTTTGTCATGGGTGGCGGGCGGTGCGGGAGCATCTTCTTCTTCCTCGTCTTCGTATTCGTCCTCATCGTCGAGGCTGGAGCGGCAGATGACGAGGAACCCCACGAGCAAAAGTACGCTGGCGATGATGGTGAGAATGATATCCATGGCACTTTAAAACGGTTTGACGGTGGCGAGATAGATCATGCCGCCGGCGATGATGAAGATCGCGATATGCACCATCATCGCATATTTTTTGGGTAATTGATCTTGTTTGATCTGCCGGCCGTTCTGAATCCCCAGTGCCACCAGTACCAACAGCAGGCCCATTTTGGCGTAAATCCACTGGCCCTCGTCGAATACTCCGGTTTTGATCGCCAGGTAAATTCCGGAAACGATGGTCACGAACAGGATCGGGTAATAGATGAACTTATTGATGCGCTTCTGGGTTTTGCGGAGGCCTTCGCGTTCCTCCGCCGATTTCAGCCGCAGGCGAAATACGACGGTCAACGATTGCAGAAACAGGGTGCCCACTACGAGACACATCGAAACCATATGGAGCGTCAGAAAGAAATTTTTCATAAGGGTCGGGGGTCCGGGCTCACGGATTTTCTTCCGTTGCGGGTTGGGGTTCCGCTTTCCAGTACACCAGGCTGGAGACTATCAAGGCCAGGCCGATGCCACAATACACGGCGGCCACCACCACGTAGCCTCCCAGGGATTCGTTGTAGGTCCGCAAGGTAACGCCCAGGGCGATCATGCCGGCGATCAGAATATAAAACGATTTGGCGTAAACATGATGGATTTTCAACGGGCCTTCGATATTCTCGATGCGCGACTTGTTGCGGCGCGCGGTTTTGGAAAGCACGAAGCGGCCCTTGACCACGCCGATAATGATACTGATGGCGATGGAGATGGCCAGGGCGGTCTGGGTGGCATTCTGCGTTTCCAGCGCGGCCTGGTACATGATCGCTCCCCGAATCACCAGAAATAAACCGACCAGTCCCCAAATGGAGCCGGCCAGGGTATAGAGGCTGTTTTTATTCACTGGAGGTTCCTCAAATTCGGTTGTTCAATTAAGATGACCGGAATAAAAAAAGGATTGTATCAGAGATCGATCACCGTTGGAAAGGGCGTTCGCTCAACGGGGTGCCCCGTACCGTCCGGGTGGCCATCCGGCCGCATTTGCTCTTGTAAAGGACGCCGGGCTCCCCGGTGGTGAAATTCACGATATAGCCGTCCGACCCGATGCCGTCGGTAGCCCAGACGGTGGCCAGTGGGCCGCTGGGGAAGGCGGGATTCATTTTCAAGTCTTTGCCGTATTTGTCCTGGATGGTATGGCCCGGGTCCACCAGCGACAACAGTTCCTCCTTTTCCGGGAGTCGCCAGTCGTTGTGGCCGG
>JAPUGN010000157.1 GCA_027298165.1 Nitrospinota bacterium | reverse complement strand
TCATAGGCCAAAAGGCGCGGATCAAGGTCCTGACATGTCAATAGTGACCGCTTTGGGTCGTTTGCGGGCCAACAATCAGCGCGATCGAATGCCCGCTTTTCCATACCAACTGTTATGACTGGTCGTCTGTCCGCAATAGGATTTCTTGCGAAAGGTGGGACTATTGTGGGACAAAATCACGTAAAATTAAAAATGGCCTACGCCATATCGACGTAAGCCATTCTATTTATTGGTGGGCCGTCACGGGATCGAACCGTGGACCTACGGATTAAGAGTTATTTGTTTTTACTGACCATTATTAGGAATCCCACAAAGTTTGAATGTCCGCTATGGGTCGATAGCAGACCTGAATTCTGATTAACCCGTCATAAACCCGGCCACTCTCCTATTATACTATTATATAATATTAAATATAAAATTCAGGCCAATCCATCTAATTGAAAAATAAGGCTTTATTTTATAATCCTTTCTCGTACATATTTCAGAGGACACTTGAATGGCATTCAAGAGGTCAGGGGTTCGATCGCCCTCAGCTCCACTTTGTAATGAAAGGGCTTGGCGGTTTCCGCTAGGCCCTTTCCCAGGAAGGCAAAACCATCGACCTGCTGAGCGACTGATACCCGTTTCCTTCCTGAATCCCGGTTGATCCCTGCATTTGCAATTCGCCCCACAATCGTTTTACCATCTAGAGCATGACTCCATCCGCAACATTCCGGTTTGCCATCGACCGCGGCGGCACCTTCACCGACGTCTATGCTGAAGTGCCGGGTGAGCCCGGGTTTCGCGTGGTCAAACTGCTGTCCGAGGACCCGGACCACTATCCCGACGCCCCGGTGGAAGGCATCCGGCGCGTACTGGAAGACGTCCTGCAAACGCCGTTGCCGCAGGGGGGATTCGACGCCACGGCGGTGGAGGCGGTGCGCATGGGCACCACCATCGCCACCAACGCGCTTTTGGAACGCAAGGGCGTCCGCACCGCGCTGGTCATTACCCGCGGGTTCGGCGACCTGTTGCAGATCGGCAAACAAAACCGTCCAAACCTTTTCGACCTGGAAATCCAAAAGCCCGAACCGCTTTATGAAACCGTTATCGAGGTGGACGAGCGTATCCGCCTGGTCCCGGCCTTGGAAGCGAAAAATAATGCGCGCGCCGTTCAAACCGCCTCGGGTGAATGGATCGAGGTGTTACAGGAGCCTGATTGGGAGACGTTGAAAGCCGATCTCCATAAATTAAAGGACCAAGATGTTCAAAGTCTGGCGGTGGTGTTGATGCATGGGTACGTTTTTCCCGAACACGAACAGCGTATCGGCGAGATCGCCCGCGGCCTCGGGTTTCATCATGTTTCCCTGTCTTCCGCGACCCTGCCGTGCATCAAGATGGTGGACCGCGGCCAGACCACCTGTGTCGATGCTTACCTGACGCCGCATATCCGCGAATATCTTGAAGGGTTCCGTTCCTGGTTTCAAAACCCGGACGTCGAACTGTTGTTCATGCAATCCGACGGGGGACTGGTGCGTGCGGACCGCTTCAAGGGAAGCAACGCGATCGTCTCCGGACCCGCCGGGGGTGTCGTGGGGTACGCCGCCACCGCGTTCGATTCGTCCACGCCGCAACCGGTGATCGGGTTCGATATGGGTGGAACCTCCACGGACGTCTCCCGCTTCGACGGCCAGTTCGACTGGGTGCACGAAAACGAAACCGCCGGGGTACACCTGATGGCGCCGCAGTTGAACATCCGCACCGTCGCCGCCGGTGGCGGGTCGCGCCTGTTTTACCGCGACGGCATGTTCGTCGTCGGGCCGGAATCCTCCGGCGCCCATCCGGGTCCGGTCTGTTACCGCAAAAACGGCCCCCTGTCCCTCACCGACGCCAATCTGGTACTGGGAAGGTTGATCCCGGACTTTTTTCCGAAAATTTTCGGTCCCGGTCGCGATCAACCGCTGGATGAAGACGCGTCGCACCAGGCTTTTAAAACTTTGGCGGCTTCCATCCATCAGGACCAAAAGCGCCGCGGTCGGTCCGAAATGTCACTCGAAGACATGGCGCTGGGGTTCGTCGACGTCGCCAACGAAACCATGGCGCGTCCCATCCGCGAAATCACCCTCGCCCGTGGCCACGATTTGCGCAACCACGTGTTGGCCTGCTTCGGTGGTGCCGGAGGCCAGCACGCCTGCGCCATTGCGCGGAAACTCGGTATCGCGCGCATCCATATCCACCGGTTTGCCGGCATCCTGTCGGCTTACGGAATGGCCCTGGCCGACGTGGTGGTGGAAAAACAAGAACCGGCGACCGGAATTTTAAACAGCGATGACAGGGTGTGGCGGGATCGTTTGCGTTTGCTTGAACAGAAAGCCGCTCAGGAGTTAAAGCGCGAGGGTTTTGGTGAAGACCGGATGGAACGGTTTTCGTTTCTCGACCTGCGTTTCGAAGGCACGGACACCCACATCATGATCCCGCGTCCGCAGGACGGCGATTTCGCCCGCGCGTTCCGCGAGGCCTACCGCCGGGAGTTCGGATTTGAGCTGGAAGAGCGGGACATTGTCATCGACGGCATACGCGTGCGCGCCGTCGGCAAAACCCTCCTGCCCCGTTTTCATACCCAGCCCGCCAAGGAAAAATCCACCGAGCCGGTTACAGTGTCGCGGTGTTACTTCGCCGAAGGTTGGCGGAAGACGCCGGTGTACCGTCTCGACGACCTCGGCGCTGGAGAAACGGTCGAAGGCCCCGCCATCCTCCTTCACGACACATCCACGATCCTCGTCGAACCGCAGTGCAAGGCGCGCATCACCGAACACGGCGATGTGGTTATCGATGTGGCAGACGCGGCACCTCAAAAAATAGATACACGGTGGGACCCGGTGCAACTGGCCCTGTTCAGCAACCGGTTCATGTCCATCGCCGAACAGATGGGCCACACCCTGCAGCGCACCTCTGTGTCCACCAATATCAAAGAGCGCCAGGATTTCTCCTGCGCGGTGTTTGACCCGGAAGGCGGACTCGTGGCCAATGCGCCGCATCAACCGGTTCACCTGGGATCGATGAGCGAGGCGGTGAAGGCGCAGATTCAATGGCACCGTGAAGGGATGCAAGAAGGGGACGTCTACCTCAGCAACCATCCTCAGGCTGGCGGCACGCATTTGCCGGACATGACGGTCATCACTCCGGTGATGCAGGGCGGCCACCCGATTTTTTTCGTGGTCAGCCGCGGACACCATGCGGATATTGGCGGCATCGCCCCCGGTTCCATGCCTGCCTTTTCCACCCGGCTGGAAGAAGAAGGCGCGGCCGTCCTGTCGTTCAAACTTGTAGAGGATGGGGTGTTTCAGGAAGAGGCGGTGAGCCGGTTGTTGACTGAGGGCCATCCCGGAACGCGCGCCTTGGCGGATAATGTGTCCGACCTCAAGGCGCAGATCGCTGCCAACCACCGGGGCATTGAATTGTTGCAGGCCTTGGTTCAAGAGTATTCGTTGCCGGTGGTTCACGCGTACATGGGCTTCATTCAGGAGAGTGCCGAGAGTGCGGTGCGCGACCTGTTGCGGCAGTTGCACGCGCGGCATGGCGGTGCGGTGTTGTCCGCGGACGATAGCATGGACGACGGCACCCCGATCCGGATGGCGTTGACGATACACGAAGATGGAAGCGGGGTGATCGATTTTTCCGGAACGGGTGTGCAGGTGAAGGGCAACTGCAACGCGCCGCTGGCGATCACCCATTCGGCGGTATTGTATTGCCTGCGGTGTCTGGTGCAACGCGATATTCCCCTCAACCAGGGCTGTTTGAATCCGATGACGTTCGTGATCGAAGAAGGTTCGATCCTGTCGCCGGGGCCGGACGCCGCTGTTGCGGCGGGGAACGTGCTGACGTCGCAACGCATCGTCGACGTGGTGTTGAAGGCATTTGGCGCCGCCGCCGCGTCGCAGGGCTGTATGAACAATTTCACCTTCGGCAACGAGCGCTTCGGTTATTACGAAACCATCGGCGGCGGGGCGGGGGCGGGACCGCACTGGCACGGTGCCTCCGGCGTGCACACCCACATGACCAACACCCGCATCACCGATCCGGAGGTATTGGAAAAACGTTACCCGGTTTTACTGCGCACGTTTTCCCTGCGCCGCGGTTCCGGCGGTGCGGGAAAATATCGCGGTGGCGACGGACTGATTCGTGAGATCGAGTTTCTGCAACCGTTGCACGTGACTCTGCTTTCGGAGCGAAGGGTGATTGCCCCGTTCGGCCTCGAAGGCGGTGGGGCAGGGGCTTTGGGAATCAATGAATGGATTCGAGAGGATGGGTCGGTGGTCGACCTCGGTGGTAAAAACGAATTCCAGGCCCAACCCGGCGACCGCATCCGCATCCAGACACCCGGTGGCGGGGGTTACGGAAAACCCGGTTCCTAAGGTTTTATCTTTGGGGAAAAGGAGGCTCCAGGTCCATCAACTCCATAGTACGGCTCCCACTCCGACAGGTACCAATCAGTCAGGATGGGTAATACCTCCTTATGGTCAGCAAGCAGTTTAATTTTCATTTCTGCAACTTACCTGAAAATGTCCGCTTTGGGTCGTTTGCGGGCTAACGATTAGCGCGATCTAACGTCCGCTTTTCCACACCAATTGATATGACTCGTCGTCTGTCCGCAATAGGATTTCTTCTTCAAAAATCCTTTTCACATAATCTTCAATTTCTGCAGGGGCTTAAAGAAGTACACAAAGGCTGGAAAAAACCAGATACCGTATCCTCAT
>JAPUGN010000156.1 GCA_027298165.1 Nitrospinota bacterium | reverse complement strand
CTAGAAACCGACGCGGATCTGAAATATTGGAGCCACCTGCAGGCGTTGGTCGATGCCCTGGGCGAAAAAGGAGTATCCATCCAATTATGGAAGATCGGGCCGGATGAGATAGAACATCCTTAAAATCCACCCACAGGAGTCAACTCAAACCCCCAGAATTGACGATCCCCCCTCTTCCCATAGCCGAGCCCTTTTCGCTCAATGTGGTCCTATTGTGGTCCTGAGAGGCCATCTCAAAAAAGAGGTTTACGAGATTTCCCCGTAAACCCCTTCTTTTAATGGTGCCCCCGGCGCGATTCGAACGCACGGCCTCCGGATTAGGAATCCGATGCTCTATCCAGCTGAGCTACGGGGGCTTTATTTATTTTTCAATTATTTTTGGACCCACCGTGATTACGGAATTTAGAATAGCAGGCGTATGGTAGGCGTTTGGATTCAAACTTCACTGCCAGTCAAATTATCCGCTTCAAATATACCATTATTCGCTCCATGCGAGAAAAGCGCAATAATCCCCTCCCCGCCTCCCTATTTAAATAAGGTCCTCAGATCGCACTATCTTCTCCTAATGCGATTATAAGGGGTCGTGAATAAAACTCTCTTTTGCACGCGCCCAGGCCCTCCTTTGAGCATAAAAATCTCTTATAAAACAAGTGGTTATAACGACAACAACAGGTTCCGATTTTAGCCCCGGAATGAGGCTGATCTGTTAAAATAAGAGAGTGGACACAGTCTCTAAAATTCGACTGAAATCGGGCAGGGGTCCTGAGACAAAGGGGAAACTAGCATTGAAATATGACGGGGAAATTATGAACCGCAATAGTCGAGAATTGTTATGGATACCATCAAGCAAAAGGAATTTGACGAATTTTGGAAGGCCATTCAAACAGAAATTCATTCGCATCCGGTAATAACCGACAACAGTTACTGCAAATGGTTTAAAAAGGGCGAATTAACAAAATCTCAGTTGATCGATCTTTTTGAACAATTTGCCGTCTTCTCCAAATGGTTTCTGCTGGTTCAGATGATGCGGCTCCTCAACGCGACGGATCTGGAAGCGGAAACCCATGCCCGATACATCCTGGCCAACGAGTTGGGAGTTAAAACCCACCCCAACGGTTCGACCGAAGACCAGCCCTTTAAAACCTCCTGGGCGCATATCAATTGGCTTCGGGATACTGTGAAATCAACCGGTCTGAGTTCCGTGGAGTTGGGAAGCTGGGAATCCGCTGCGCCTGCCACCCGTGCATTTATTCAGGGACTGGAAGATACATACGGCAGTAAGAATGGAGAAGTCGGGCGGGGCGCCAGTTACGCTATCGAAACCTGGGCGGCCTGGGGCCTGGGCAATGGCGAGGAAGCCGAATCCAACAATTTCTGGAAGGAACTGATCAGCGGAATTGAAAAATACAATCACCATAATCAGAACTCAGGCGAAGCGCCCATACCGCTGGATTTTTTTCTGTTCCATCTCAACAGTGAAAAGGGGCATGGCGATAATGTGTTGGAGGAACTCAAAGAAGCATTTTCCCATCCGGACTTTGATGGAGATAAATTTATAAAGGCCGGCAAACAGGCTCTCGAGGCCATTCATACCTTCTGGCTGGGTTTGGACCAATCCCGGCGCAAACAGGAAAAACAGCCGGCCATGGCCCGGAAAAGATAAAGGCCCGGTGGTTGGAGCACCTCTTCGCGCGAATCTTCGGATTCATGGTTTGCTCATGAGTGATTTTTCACCGAACGGTTGCTCGATATAACTTCGTAATCCTTCAGGCATTCGGGGTTGCTCATGGAAGACTTGTTATCCGTTCGAGTTCCCTGAAAAATCTCCCGCACCGCCAATTCCATTTTCTTTCCGTTTAGAGTCTTGGGAACCGCTCCCACCGAATACATCTCGTGAGGAACATGGCGCGGAGTGGCCTCGCGGCGTAGGGTTTGCTGAATTTTCAATTTGAGATTTTCATCCAGGTCCTGGCCGTTTTTTAATACCAGGAACAAAAGCACCCGCAGGTCACTGTCCTCTTCGACACCGATGACCAGGCTGTCCATGACTTCTTCCAGGCGTTCGACGATACGGTAAATCTCCGCGGTCCCTATTCGGATTCCTCCCGGGTTCAGGGTGGCGTCGCTTCGGCCGTACACAACGACTCCGCCGGAGTCTCGTACTTCAATATAATCCCCATGCAACCAGATGCCGGGTATCCGGTCGAAATACGCTTCGGAATATTTGGAGCTGTCGGGATCATTCCAGAATGAAACCGGCATCGAGGGCGCCGGCGACCGGCAGGCCAGCTCCCCTTTCTGGTTGAGGACGGGGTGACCTTTGGAATCCAGGGCGACCACATCCATGCCCAGTCCCAGACATTGAATTTCTTCGCAACGCACCGGGAGCATCGGATTACCCAGCATGAAACAGGAAATGATATCCGTGCCGCCGCTGATGGAAGACAATTGCAGATCGGCTTTGACGTGGTGATACACCCAGCGAAAACATTCTTCGTCCAAAGGCGCTCCCGTGGACAAAATAGTTCGAAGCGTCGGTAAATCCGAACGCTTTGAAGGCTCAATTTTTGATTTTATATTTTGGGACAAAAATTTGGGACTGGTGCCGAATACGGTGATTTTGGCTTCATCAATCAGATCCCATAGGGCATGCAGATCGGGGAAACCCGGCGATCCCTCGTAAAGCACAATGGCGGCCTTTTGCGCCAAAACAGAAGCCAGCCAGTTCCACATCATCCAGCCGCAGGTGGTGTAATAGAACACCACGTCTTCCGGGCCGATGTCCGTATGCAGGGCCTGTTCCTTGTGGTGTTGCAGGAGAGTGCCGCCGGTTCCATGGACGATGCATTTGGGCAGTCCCGTGGTTCCCGAGGAATACATGACGAACAACGGATGATTGAAGGCGAACGGTTGATAGCTGAATTGGGAAGCATCCGCTTTCAAGAAATCATCCCACAGCGAGGTTTCGGGAAAATCAACCTGGGAAGGATCCATTGCGGGATCCATGAAAGGCACCACCACAACGTGTTTCAGATGCTTCGCCTCACGCACCAGGGCTTGGACGGTATCCAGGACAGGAAAGGGTCTGCCATGATAAAAATAACCGTCTGCGCACACCAACACGGAAGGCTCCACCTGGCCGAACCGGTCTATCAGGCCCTGCGGTCCGAAATCCGGGGAGCAGGAAGTCCAGACGGCGCCGATGGCCGTCGCACCGAGCATGGCGATCACCGTTTCTGGAATGTTCGGCATGAATCCCGCCACCCGGTCTCCCGGCTGAATACCTAATTGCAGGAGAGCCGCAGCAAAATGCTTCACTCGCTGTTCGAGATCGGAAAAGGAGAGAGAAGTCAGGGGCCGACCTTCGACTTTGCTGAACAGGGCAATTTTGTCCGAGGGGGCGGCCAGCAAATTTTGCGCATAATTGAGTTCCGCGCCTTCAAACCAGCGAGCGCCGGGAAGCTTGAGGGAAGAAAGAGTTTCCCGCGGGGGATGATGAAAATGGATTCCGGAGTATTTGCGATACAGTTCCCAGAATGTTTCCAATTCCTGAACCGACCAGCGATGCAGTTCAGGATAGGTGTTCAACTGGAGCGAAAAGGTTTCGTTCACTCTCTGAAGAAAACGAAACATTTGGGAACGTTGAATACGTTCGCGGTCGGGTTGCCAGAGGATTTCACTCACCTAGGATCACCTCTCAAACAATTAAACCAATTCAATCACCATCGCCGTCGCTTCCCCACCTCCGATGCATAGGCTGGCCAATCCCCGCTTCAAGCCTCTCGTCTGTAATGCGTTGATCAGGGTGACCAGGATGCGGGCTCCTGTAGCTCCGATCGGGTGACCCAGGGCGATGGATCCTCCATGAATGTTGACTTTATCCGGATCCAAACCCAGGGTTTGATTGACGATGAGTGACATGGCGGCAAAGGCTTCATTGATTTCAAACAAGTCGATATCATCAATTCCCAGGTTGCACGCTTGAAGCACTTTGCGGATGGCCTCCACCGGCGCCAAGGCAAAGGTGGCCGACGATTGGGCGTGGGTGGCGTAACCTGTGATTCGGGCCAATGGCGTGTGGCCGGACGATTTCATACCGATGACAAGAACCGCCGCGCCATCACTGATCTTGGCGCCGTTGCCTTTGGTGATGGTGCCACATTGCTTATCGAACACCGGAGGAAGCAAGGGAAGTTGATCAGGATCGTCGGTATAAGGTTGCTCGTCTTTATCCACGACCGAGGAATGTTTCTTATGGTTCATTGAAAGAGATACAATTTCCCGGGATAATATTCCTTCGTCCTGGGCTGTTCTGGCCCGGCGATAACTGGCGGCGGCGAAGGTGTCCTGATTTTCGCGGGAGATGCCGTGTTGTTGGGAAATTTTTTCACTCAATTCCCCCATGTGGTCGTTTTCCAGGGGATCACATAACCCATCGTGGATCATGCTGTCGATGGCAGGGGCGTTGCCCAGTTTGCGGCCCTGGCGCATTTGTGGAAGCAGGAATGGCGCCCGGCTCATGCTCTCCATGCCTCCCGCTACAATGAATTGCGCCTGGTTCAAGCGAAGACTCTGATCCGCCATCATGACGGCTTTCATTCCAGATCCGCAAACCTTGTTGATGGTGGTGGCGGCCACGGTTTCCGGAAGCCCGCTTTTGAGAGCCGCCTGACGGGCCGGTGCCTGGCCGATTCCGGCGGATAGCACATTACCGAGTAGAACTTCCCCGATTTGGTCCCCGTTTATCCCGGCTCTGCGGAGCGCTTCCTTAATAGCGGCGGAAGCCAGGTCCGGTGCCGCCATCGAGCTTAACGCCCCATTGAACTGGCCGATGGGGGTACGCACTGCGCTATATATAAAGGAACCATTTTTCAAGGTGACGTCCTTCCAGGTGGATTATTCATTGACGGTGGCGCGGGCCAACTGAAACACGTCTGTGGTTTTGGCATAAAAATCCGCCCCCATCCGGCCCACATTGTTCATGAGTTCCGGTGAAATTCCTTTTTGCCACTCACAATCCTTTAACTCGGCGGAAAGATAAATTTCCTTCACATTTCCCAGAACCAGGGTTCCCACTCCGGCGCCTTGGCCGAGGGCGAGGGTTTGATTCAACTCGCACACCAGTTGCACCGGACTTTCCGCAATGAAAGGAGGCTCCCCGGGTCCCCGTTCAACGGAGTGCACCTTGGCTTCCTCAAACTCGTTGACGCCAGAATCGAAGGGAGCGGAAGAAATATTGGCTTGTTTAGCCGCTTTGAATGAAACGGTGCCCACCACGTATTTTTGGGTGGCTTTGATGTTTTTCAATGTGTCCTTTTCGGAGCCGTCGCGATTAAAAAAAATGGAATTCGAAATGATGGGCGGATTCATTGAACAAATATTAAAATAACTGAACGGCGCCAGGTTTATGACGCCATCGGAGGAAATGCTGGAAATCCACGCAATGGGGCGCGGCTGAACAATTGAATTCATAAGATGATAAATTTCAACCCAGAAATGGTCTTTCGGTTTGATTCCTGAAAATTCGGTGTGACGGTTCATGATGGGCTCTCCTGCCAGCTTTTTGGATAATCAGGGTCCTCCAGGGCTTCGCTGTTTGCAGTCAAATAGAGGGGCGAAAAGGTATCGACCATCACGGCCTGTTCGTTAGTCCGTTTAAGCCCGATGGAATTTTGGTATGCGCCGGGGTGCGGTCCGTGTGGAATACCCGATGGATGAAAGCTGATCGATCCCGGTTCAATGGTTTTCCTGCTGGTGAAATCTCCGGAGTGGTAAAACAACAGTTCGTCGCAATCCACTGAAGAATGATAAAAAGGACAAGGAACCGCTTTTTCGTCAAAGTACAAAACCCGCGGCAGAAAACTCATAACGGCGAAGCCCTGTCCCATAAAGGTCATGTGCGACGTCGGCGGCAGGTGCACCCGTCCGGTTTTGGGTTGGATGTCCTTGAGATTGAGGGCATAGGGATAGACATAACCATCCCAACCGGCCATTTGGAAAAAATTTTCGGGATAGCGGGTGCGGGTAAAAATCCCCTGGCGTTTTCGGATGATGGTAACTGGCTCATTACTCTCAAACAGGGAAGCATCCCATTCCGGTACTTGAAAACTGCGCTCGGAATAAGGCGCGTCCATCTTGAGCTGGCCCTCCTTGTGGACATAGACCTCTGGAATGGAAATATTATTTTTCGCTTCCACATACAGCAGACGCGGCGGTGCGTCGAAGCTGAACCGATAGGGACAGGACCGGGGGATGATCAAGTAGTCCCCGACCGTCAGGGTCATTTTGCCGAAAAGGGATTGGAATCGAACAGTGCCCTCCGCCAGGAAAAACAATTCATCGGCATCGTTATTGGCGAAAAAGGCGGCTTCTTTTTTTTGCGGGTGACAGAGGCCATAGGTCAGGTCGTCGTTGAAAGCCAGAAGGGTTCGCCCCGAAATAAAATGGCCCTGGGGGTTCATCCCGCCGGTGCGAAAGTGGCGGCGTTGCAATACCTCCAATTCCCTTTTTTGAAGGATTCCCCAGGCCGCTTCCCGGTACACCTCCTGTTCGGATTCACCCGTGGGGGGGTGAACCAGATACAGGATCGAATAGGGTTCTTCAAAGCCTTCGCGGGTGAAACAGTACTCGTTTAACAAACGGTCGTCCTGATAATGGGCGGTATGGTGCATCGGGGCAACGTTACCAAATTTTAAATATCTGAGCATGGCTTTAACCTACCCAATGTGTCAGTTTGCCGATATTTTCGATTTCCAGTTCCACCTTGTCACCCGATTGAAGAAACCGGTCCAGTTCCAATCCGCATCCCGTTCCCACCGTACCGCTGGCCAGGACATCCCCGGCGTGCAGTGTTTGGTCTTGTGACGCGAAGGCGATCATCTGCTCGAAGGTGAAATGGGAGGCCCCACTGTTGCCTTCCGACCATAATATCCCATTCACCTGTGCGGTCATATTCAGATTGCGCGGGTTGCCGATTTCATCCGGTGTGACCAACCAGGGTCCCAGCCCGGTGTTAAAGTCCTTGGCCTTAGCAGGACCCAGTCCAATTTTCATGATCTTTTCCTGGAGTTCGCGGGCACTGAAATCGTTCACAATGGTATATGCGCCGATATACTCACCGGCTTCTTTGGGCGTTACTCCGTGACAGGGTCTCTTGATCACGATCCCCAGTTCCAATTCATAATCTTTTTTGTTTTCATTCGCAGGGAAATGGACGGTGGTTCCATCGCCGCTGAAGCAACGCGGGGACCCGTTGTACCAGGCAGGGTATTCATACCACTCGGGAACCATTTCCAGTCCGCGCTTTTTCCTGGCGGTGCGAACATGTTCTTCAAAAGTATAGAAATCCAAAAACGCGCCCGGGTGCTCCACCGGTGGCAAGAGGGTCACCTCCGAAAGGTCCAGTGGAGTTTGTTTCATAATTTTCCGCCACTGCGCGTCGCCTTCCCGAAGGTGGCCCAGGGCATCGGTGGTGTTCATGTGGATGAGAGGAAAAATTTCATGTCCCGAAAGAATCCCGTGCCCTTGTTCTGAACCCTTGGAGTACCTTAAAAGTTTCATTGGGAGGAGTCCTGTAATTCAATCGCTTCAAACAAAGCCCGAAAGTTTCCTTCTCCAAAACCGGGATGACCGCATCGCTGAATGATTTCATAGAAAAACGGTCCGGCGTGTTCTTCGCTGTAGAGCACCGAGGCGTCTTTTAAAAAGATTTGGAGGAGGTATCTGTCATCCTTCCCGTCCACCAGAATCCCCTGTTTCTTAAGATCCGCAATGTCTTCCTTGAAATTCGAGACATTCTGCTTTGCCAGGCGATCCGGCAGAAGATTGTAATACTCATCGGGAGTGGTGAGGAATTCGACTCCCCTTGATCTCAGAGTTTCGATGGTATCGAGCAGGTGATCCACCGAAAGGGCGAGATGCTGGATCCCGGCGCCATGATTCTTTTCCACAAAGGTCTGGATTTGGGAGTCATTGAAATGGGGATACAGAGGTTCATTGGTGGCGAACTTAACCATCGATGCCGGATCGTACATCACTTGGGAAGACAGTCCTGTACCTTTTTTGCCGGATTGGTAATCCGGCGTGTGAAAGGAAACGCTCCAGAACTTTTTCATATCCATGACGTGTTCAAGAAAATGACAAATGGGAAATATGGTCCTGGCATTAATCGTCATGTGATCGATATGTTTGTATATCCCCTCTTCGCCCCCACCCGGCAAAATATTGTCGAACATGGGAACATCTTCTCCATCCCCGTCAATTTCCAAAAACGTGAATTCGAGAAATCCTATTGGCGTAGCGATGGTGATGAACCGGTGCCGGGAATGAGCCGATTCGATTTCCATTAGGTCGTGAATAAAGGTCGCGTCATGATTCTTTAAATATTCGGTGGCGCCGTCCAGGTTCTTCACCAGAAAAGTAACCTTGCGTATTCCCGGACATAGAATTTTCAAATACTGTGCGGTATAGCTGTGATGGGAAAGGGGAGCCGCAATCATGATCTTGATATCGTTTGCGGAAAAATAGAGTGCTTTGGTTTTAAACCGGTCTTCCCAGGCGGGGGTGGAGCTATGGGTTTCCTGAAAACCCATGTTGTTGATATAAAAATTGCGGCTCCGGTCGAAATAATCGACTACAAATTCCACTGAATAAACTTTTTGAATGCCAAGGACCGAAGGATTAGCCATAATTCAAACCCCCGGAGTAGAAGATTTATAAGGAATCCAGGGGCTCCGGGAGAGCGCCCAAATACCCTCTGTATCTATGTTATTAGATGTTGGCGAAATAGATCAAGGTTCGTCTTTATGTTAATTATAAGGCCAAATTAAACAATAGCTTGATAGATTAGCCGCGGTAGACGGGTCGAAGCCCTGAACCCCTTAGAAAACGGGTGATTCCAGCGCAGGAATTTTTTTGGATGATTTTCCCACTTCGTTTATTTTTTTCATTTTCCACCTCAAGGCATTGGGCTCTATAACTGTATAGGGATGAAAGAGGTCGCATCCCTCCAAAAAGCCGTTAAAATAATATAAGGAACATACTGCGATGGCTCGATCGCGTATGCGATTCAATGCCGGAAATTCCTCATCGCCTCAAGTCCGTGGATGAACGTTGGGAGGTCTGAAATGGCTGGAAAGCTGGAAAGAAAAGTGGTGTTGTTGTCCGGCGGCAAGGTGGATTATTTCGCCAAGGCCAACCCCGACCTCCTGTTCTATGAGATGGCGATGCAGGCCACCAAAGAGGCGGTGGCCGGGATCGGTCTCAAGCCCAAAGAGTTCCGGGCATTGATGAAGGAAAAGGGCGCCGTCATCATCACCCATTTCGCAGATCATTTCGCCGGTCAATTGCTGGGGGAAGCGTTGGCGCGGGATTATATCGGATTGAACCCCGTGGAATCCTATCGCGTGGTGGGCGGCGGATGTACCGGAGGGTTGGGTGTGCAGTCCGCCATCGAGAAGGTCGCCTCCGGGAGGCAGGATATCGCGCTGGCCGTGGGTTACGAAAAGATGTCCGAAGTCGACACCTTCCAGGGCAATGAATTTATCGCCCATGCGTCCTGTACGGTGACCGACCTTCCACAAGGGGGCTTTTATCCTCTTTATTATGCGGCGATGGCCCAGGCTTATATGGATACCTTTGTGGGCCACACCGTTTCCGGCGAAGAGTTGCGCGATGCTTTCGACAAAATCGCCGTCCTCATGCGCAACAATGCGCAATACAACCGCCGCGCCCAGACCTGCCGCGAAAACCCTTATGCCACCCCCACCACCAGCGGATTCATCGGAGTGGAAGACGTTCCCAAGTCAGCCATCGTGGCCACGCCCTCCTACCGGTTGGATTGCTGTCTCATGACCGACGGCGCCTCCGCTCTGATCGTGGCTTCGGAAGATTTGGCGAAAGAGTTTACCGACCAGCCGATACTTGTAACGGGTGTGGGAAACGGCACCGATTCCATGCGCACCGGGGAACGCGCCAGAACAACCGGGGGTTTGGTCAAGGAAGATTTATTATTACCGCATGAGTTGGCGGACCCTGAACTGGTGAAGCGTTACCAAACTCTCGAGTATCCGGGCTTGCATTCCTTCCGGGCGGGACGCTGGGCCGCCAAGAAAGCTTACGCGATGGCGGGCATCACGGAAAATCCTCTGGAATATTTTGATCTCATCGAAATCCACGATGCGTTTGTCATCAGCGTTATTCAAACCATGGAGGATTTGGGAATGATCCCCTACGGGTATGCCAGTTCTCTGTTTACCGGCTTGCCTTTAAACAAACAGGGCCAGGTTCCGATCAACCCTAAAATCGGCGGAAAAAATGGAGTGTATGTGAATCCATCCGGAGGTTTGATCGGCCAAATGCATGCCGTCGGCGCCACCGGCAATACGCAAGCGGTGGATGTGATCTGGCAGATGAAGGGGATGATTGAGGAAAAATACGGTCACGCGGAATTGCAAATTCCCAGGGTGGAAAAGGCGCTATTTCACAGTCATGCCGGAACGGGCAGCGACATTACGGTGACCACAGTAGAGAAAGGGTGGTAACGATGCCGGTCAAAGACACTTTTTTGAATCCCGAAGACAAGAGTTACAAACCATCGCGCCACCCCGAAAATTTAGTGATGGTCGAGCGCGAGGCGACCATACGATATAAAAAAAGTTATGGCGGCATGTCTGCCTATTTCCAAGGTATCATGGAAAAAGAAAATGCCGTGCTGCGCTATACGGTATGCTCCAATCAGGACGGACATGACGAACAACGGGTGCTTCGGTTTCAGGTGCCGCGGATGGATTGTCCGGAGTGCTATGAGAAAACCGCCTGGGACAGTCTGCCGGGTGAAACCCGGTTCATTGTGGAAACCAAATCGACGGCGGTGAATCTGGCGGGTATCAGTTTTATGGATCAACTGCCGGTGACGGTCGCCTGGATCAAGGCGGTGCTTCCCGAAGGGATTGAGTTGGACACATTGACTGCCGGCATGGTGAACCTCGAAGATTACAACACATTGGCCAAGGGGGATGAATTGAAACCGGTGTTCCGGAAAGCTCCCAAGGCCTCGGCCAGCGATGTCATGTGGGTGCCAAAAGGAACCCGGGGCCAGAAATTGCCGGAGGGGTATATCCCCAGCAAATATTACAACATCTAACAGGAAATTATGGAGACGTCCGGACAAATTTTTTCCGTTATCGGCGCGGGAACCATGGGCTTGGGAATCGCACAGGTAGCTGCCCAGGCGGGTTTCCAGGTGGTTTTGTATGACAGCGTTGAGGGCGCGGCGGAAAAGGGATTGGAAATCATCAATAAGCGTTTACAGAAACTCGTCGAAAAGGGAGAGCTTGAAAAGAGTCTTGCCAAGAGCGCGGGTGAAAAAATTTCCGTTACCCATGATTTGGAGGGGGTGGCGGGTTCATTTTTTGTTATCGAAGCGATTACCGAGGAACGCGAGCCGAAAAAGGCCCTCTTTCAAAAACTGGATCGGTTATGCGGCGCCTCCACAATTTTGGCTTCCAACACCTCTTCCATCCCGATCACCGAACTGGCTTCCGCCACCCGTCATCCGGAGAATGTCATCGGCATGCATTTCATGAATCCTGTTCCATTGATGGCGGGTGTCGAAATCATAAAGAGTTTGAAGACGTCGGAAGAAACCTACCGAAAAACGCAACAATTGGCGGAGAAATTTTCCAAACAGCCGGTGTATTCCTCGGACAAGGCCGGATTTGTTGTCAACCGGATCCTCATGCCCCTGATCAATGAAGCGATTCGTGTCGTTGAAGAGGAAACGTCCACCGTTGAAGATGTGGATAACGGAGCGAAATACTGTTTGAATCATCCCCTGGGGCCTCTGGCGCTATCGGATTTGATTGGAAACGATACCACGCATCATATTCTTTCCGTTATTGAAGACGAGTTGGGAGAACGGTTCAAGCCGGCTTCGTTACTGACGCGAATGGTGGAAGCCGGGCTTCTGGGCAATAAAACCGGCGCCGGGTTTTATCTGTGGGTGGACAATAAACCCCAGGAAGTCAACGGACAGTTGTTGAACTATTTGAAACAGTGAAGAGGTGAAGGAATGAGTTACATCGCCAGCGGCCAAACCCATTTGATACGGATGATGTATGGCGGCCATCCCAACCACGATTCCTTCCAGGAAATGCTACAAACATTCGGCCAACTCGCGGAAAGCAAGGTCCTGTCCGCCGAGAAAAGAACAGAAACGGAACGGGCACAGGATTCGCTTAAAAGTTTGGCGCTCCAAATGAGCCAGTCAGAAAAATATGACCAACAGGCTTTGAAAACCGCCATTGCCCAGACGAAGGAAAATGAAAAGATACCGGATGAGGTATACCGTCAAATTGTGGATTTTGGACTGCCCGGAATGGCCTTTTCCGAACCACTGGGCGGTTTGGAAATCCCTTATCCCGTGTTTATGGCCTGTCTCGAAACACTGGGCAAGGCCTCTCCCAGCGTCGGAGTCCGGTATGCGATCTCTAATACAGTAATGGAAGGGTTGCGTTTCAATTATGAGGCGGGGCAACTTTCAGAATATGGTGAAAGCATTCTGCGTGAATTGATCGCGGGTGAAAAACTTGCCGGGTTCGCGCTTACGGAAGGGTCCGCGGCGGGTTCCAATATCATGAAGGAAATGATCACGCGGGCGGTTCCCATAAAAAACGGCAACGGTTACCGAATCACCGGCTCAAAGATGTTCATCACCAATGTGGAGACAGCGGACGTATTCACGGTTTTCGCCAGAACCTCCGAGCCGTCCGGTGATGATCTCGGAATTTCCTTATTCCTGGTCGAGAAAGGGACACCCGGTTTCAGGGTCGGGCAGGTATTTGAAAAAAGGACGGTCGAAAACTCATCTCTGGGGGAATTGATTTTGGACGAAGTTGAAGTGTCACAGGAGAATCTGGTGGGGAAAGCAGGTTGCGCGGTGCAATATGGCATGCGAATGCTGAACTCCGGAAGAATCACTATTGCCGCGCTGGCAACGGGCCTGGCACAAAGGGCGTTTGACGAGTATATGGAAGTCGCCGTCGAAGGAAAAAAGTTGGGTGATCAGCATCTGATCGAATTGGACCGAACCCGGGCACGGGTGGCGGAGATGTCCATGGAGATCCATGCGGCCCGGGATATGACCTATCATGCCGCCTGGCTGAAAACTCAATTCGATGCGAATTCCGATAACCGGGAATTCTTGAGGGATTATGTGATTGCTTCCAACGGAGCAAAACTGAAAGCCTCGCTGGCCGCGCAACAAGCCTGCGATCACCTGGTGAAGATCTGGGGGGCCAGCGCCATTATCAAAGAAAATCCGGCCATGAAACATTCTCTGGACAGCTGGCTCTATTATTTTGGGGAAGCCGTTCCGGAAGTTTTAGAAAACACCATCGCCCATATGGAAGTTAAAAAGTACAAAAAAACCAAGGGATCGTAAAATGCACGAAATTATTTCTGGAAAATATGTAAGCGTTTCCACTAAAGAGTATTGCGGGCAAAAGCGGAATTCTGCCTAAAGTCTGGATCATGGAGTAGGGGTCATCATGCCGTTGGATATCAAGGTAAAAACCTTTGGGATGGCCCGGGAACAGGAGCAATTGGATGAAATTTCAGATAAGATTAAATCGTCTCATAAAGGCGATATTCTTATTTTCCCGGAGTACGCAGCCTATACCCTCGAAGGTTCCCAAAAAGCTTTTGCTGAGCTTTCCAAAATGTCCAGCGATAATGGGTTGTCCATTATCACCACTTTGAATCTCCCGAGTCCCGATCTTCCCGGGGCGGACCCCAATTTAAATTATAATACCCTGTTTATCTTTTCACGAAACGGTGAGGTCTATTCCCCGCAGGCGAAAATCACTCCCCAATCGTTCGAGATGCGGCACCTCGATGAGTCTTTCCCCAAGATGAATGTCGCCTCCTATTCTTATCTCAATAAAGTGACCCTGAGAGTGAATGGTGAAAGTTTCACCGCGTTCTTTTTTATCTGTTCCGATTTATATGTGCTACCGATGTTCGATTTTCGGGAACTGGCATCCGATATCATCTGTTGTCCGGCCAATTTTGGTAACGGGGCGGAGAGTGCGGCGGGCCGGGTGATCAAATATTCCGTCCAATCCGGATTGTTCAACCAGGGTTTTTACTGCAACACCTACCAAAATGCAAAACGGGATTTAATACCCCTTACCGTAGGTTTCGAAAGGGCTTATGAGACGAGGACCGCGGGCACATCCTATGATAAAGAGGAAATGAAGCAACGGGTTCGGAAAGCCAGCGCGGTTTATCCGGACGATGAATATTGCAATTTCAAAAGTATGTTAAAGCTGACTCGACAAGGGACTTTTACGGTTCCAAAGTCGCGGAGCCTTGAGAACGGCCTGGAAGTACACTTAGGACGCTATGAAACGTTGGTCGAACTTTGAAAAGGCGTTGGATCCGGTGGATGGAAAGTCGGCCCATGGAAATCGGCGTCTATTTTTTAACCGCTAAAACGGATTGGGAGATTCTAAAAAACTGGAGGAAGGGATTTTTCTTCCGCGCGCCTTGCCATTCCCTGAGGTAAATTTGGCGTGTTTCCGATTCCAAAATGTTTCCGCGAGCTCGACATGTTTATTTTTCAACTTTTCGTAACCGGTGGCCAGGCTGGGATAAGATGCGGCTTCACAGGCGAGATTATAATTTCCCTCATTGAGGGAGCCCAGTAATTGCTCAATTCTTGCTTGGTATTGGGGAATCGCTTCGATTTCCAGTTTACGGGTTTGGTTGCCCCATGCCAGAACATTAAAAAAGGTTCCCCGCAGAAACTTAAAATTCTTCAGAAAATGCAAAGCCCAACCCGGAAATTCCCATTTCTCATCCTTTTCAAATTTATCCTTCACATATTTGAGATTTTTTATCCAGGGAATGTGCTCCAACAAAGGCGGCCGTAACAGAAACCTGAGCTTTTTGATTTCCCCTGCCTCGTACTGGGAAGTAATCCTTTTTATTTCTTCCGGACGAGTTAACAGGTCGGCCACCCGATACTCATCTTTATAAGCCATTAACTTGAACAAATTATCGGCCACGGCTTTTGTCAGTTGAAAAGCTCGGCGTGGGAAGTCAGATCGCTCCAGTTTATAAACCCTTTCCACGCACCGGACAAATTCTTCGGCATAAGAGCCATTTTGAAATTTAATGAGTTCATAAATTTCCCGGGCAAACTTGGTTTGATAAGGCGGATCAAAGGGGATGATTTCCAGAAGTGAGTTGAACAGCTTTTTGTTGCGAACCCCCAAGTCCTGCCGGTATCCATCGATTCTTTCTGCGTCGGAAAGAGGTTTCGGGTAGGCCAGATTCAGCACTTTTGTGGGATTGATGGCATACAATCGCCCGTACCGAAAAGCCTGGATATTTTTTTCGACATCCACACCGTTGGCCCGGATGCCCTCCTCGATGGAGCTCGCATGCTCAATGGGAAAATCTTTTATACTTTGAAAGGCAAGTCCCGCCATGAAAAGGTTAGTGGGCTTGAAATCCTTGAACAGCCTTTCAACGATATCGGTGGCGTTGATAAAGATATTCTTTTCTTTAATGGTATGTTCATTGATGATATCGATCAGCTGTTGTTCCTCCGGATAAGTTTCCTTTCCAACAATCATGGGCATGGTTGGAATTTTTTGGGTGTTGACGATGGCGACCGTTTTCTTCCTTGATGTGGTTACCAGATTGGCCGGGTTGACCGCGCCGATCAAATCCGAGCAAAAATAAATATCGGCTTCCCCGGCCTCGATATCAAATCCTTCGTTGAGGCTGGTGGATTGATGGGAAATCTTTAAATTGCTGTTGACCTCTCCTCCTTTTTGCGCCAGACCGGTATCATCTTCTTTGACCACATGCTTGCCTTCCTTGGTGGCCGCCCGTGCCAGGATTTCATAAGTGGTCATCAGGCCCCACCCTCCTATGCCGATAGAAAATATCTCATATACTTTATTGGGATCTATATTTCTCTTGGGGTCCTCCAGCTCGTCATCCCCAATATGTATTTTTGATAGGTCGGGTCGTAGCAACGGTTGGCCGGTTTGGGTATAGACCCGAACATAAGAGGGGCATTCGCCCCGGGCGCAGGCGAAATCCTGAATACAACTGAACTGATGGATTTTGACTTTTGGACCGAACTCCGTATCCATTTTCCAGACAGACGCGCATTTGGCTTCCACGCCGCAGTCCCCGCAATCCTCACACACTTCAGGGTTGACATGAACGCGCGTTTTGGGAGCCAGTTCGACATCTCTTCTACGTTCCCGGGATTTTTCAATGGCGCATTTTTGTACATACCAAATAACACTCAGGCCCGGCTTTTTGGAATACTCTTCTTTCACCTGCAACGTTTCGGATTTCGGGAATACTTCAATACCATACTTTTTCTTAAGATGGATGAATTCCTCCGGGTATTCTGCCACCAGGGCAATATGTTGAATGCCTTCTTTTTGGATATTGGCGATCGCCGTTTCCGGGTCGTCCTGCCCTACCGGGCGCTGACCGCCGGTCATGGCCACGACACTGTTGTCTACGTACAAAAGTGTCTGGTTGGTATCCTCGATATCGTAATGACGTTTCAAATGCTGGATCGCATCCCGGATGAAACTGATATTGAGCCGGGCCGAATGAAAATAGGTCCCGTCCCCACAGCCCTGGTCTGCATGCATACGATAACTGAAGGCAGAAGCACCCATCCAAAGCAATCCCTCGCTTTCCATGGGGCCGACCACCACGGCCCGGTTGCTGGCCAGAGTATCTATGATAGACATTGTAGAACAGCCGATCCCTATTCCCAGGAGGTGCTTTGGAGTGATTTCCATGCTTACAGGATTGCCATCCATATCTTTATTTTCCACAATAATCGAATCCACGGTTCCTTCTAATTTATGATGGCCGGCAATTTCCAAAGCGGTTCGGTGCTGGCAACCCGAACAATAACCGGGAGGCCTTTTGATATTTATTGGAAGGGAGATCTCGATCAGCTGTTTCTTCTTCTTCAGAATTCGGTCGATCCCCCGGTCTTTAAACAGCTCCTTGGCGGCCAACCGTTTTCCCAAAACTTCGGATAGGATATCCGTATCGAGATTGTTGTTTTGACGGAACAAAACTTCTCCCCGTTCGTCTTTCTTGCCGACGATAACCGGGCGATGGGCATCATTAAACATCTCATGCTTGATGTGGTTTTCGTAAAACGCGCGTTTCTCCTCGATCACAATGATTTCCCGCTTGCCTTGCGTGAATTCCCGGAAGGAAACCATATCCGGCGGCCAGGTGATCATGGGTTTATAAATTTCCACCTCATTCTCCGAAATGTTCAACTGTCGCAATGCGCCAAGGAGATCATAATAGCTTTTCCCGGTGGCCACGATGCCGAAATCGGATTTCAGGTTGCGGTTTTTCCATGTGTCGAATCCGAATTCCCGGGAGATTTCCTGAATCATGGGAATTTTGGAATATAAAAGTTCCTTTTCATTTTCAAGAACTTTGGGTCGGAGTAATATCGGGCTGAACAGCCGTGAATAGTCTTGATGTTCCTTCAGGAATTGGTGAAACTTTTTGGCGAGCTCACGGTCCTCTTCGGGGTCCAAAACAAATTCCTGGGATCCGTCGCAAATATGAGTTTCAACTTTCAAGTTGATGCTGAGCCCGGAAATCATCGAAGCCAAAGTAATTTTTTTCCCGATATCCAGAATTTCCCGGATGCTACCGGGATAGGCGGTCGGGACATGATTGGCGAAATGCACGACGTCGGTTTGATGCGGCGTGGTACTGCTTTTGCTCGCATGATCGTCCCCGCTCATAAAATAGGCGGCGCATAATTTATCCAGTCCGGCCATCTGAAGATGATCCTGGACATCGGCGATTCGCCGAACTCCCGGGCCTTTTCCATACCAGGCGCCTATGATGCCGTCGACCTTGGACGGGCCGAACAGCCGGTGCAGTTGGCTTCCCCACATCATATTGGCCGCCGCTTCTTCATTGCCTCCCGGAACATGGATGATATTCCATTCTTTAAGGATGGGATAAATTTTTCTTAAATTGATATCCAATCCGCCTAAGGGACTGCCTTCATAACCGGAGATGAAGTAAGCAAATCGTTTACTGGGAAAGATTTTTTTTAGAAGCCGAAGGTTGTCCAAGGGAAGCCTGACCAGGGCCTGAATACCGGTCAAATGAACACTGCCCTCACAAACCAGATAACGTTCTTGATCAAGAAGGGTATTATCAGCTTGTGAAACCGCTTCTTTTTTCGTTTTCCTGGTCTTTGGCGCATTCATTGGCATTTCTCTCGATTTAAAACCAGCCTCGCTTCACGGGTTTTAATCATCTATCATTTCAATCCCCAAGGCGACGGCCTCTCCACCGCCGAGACAAAGGGTCGCGATTCCTCGCTTCAGATTTTTGTGTTGCAAAGCATGCAGAAGGGTAACCAGGATGCGGGCACCGGACGCCCCAATGGGATGCCCCAGGGCCACCGCCCCGCCATGAATATTGACTTTTTTCAAATCGATCCCCAGCCGGTTGCACACGGCCAGGGTGGAAACCGCAAACGCTTCATTGATCTCGAACAAATCGATATCGCTCAGTGAAACCTGCCACTGCTTCAGCAGTTTTTTAACGGCCCCTGCGGGAGCGATGGGAAACTCCTCCGGCTTCTGGGCATGGGTGGCGTGCGCGACGATGCGAGCCAATGGCTTGAAATGGGTATCTTCAGGACCCAATACCAGGGCCGCCGCTCCGTCATTGATGCTGGAAGCGTTGCCCGCGGTTACCGTTCCCCCCTCCTTGACAAAAGCGGCAGGCAGGGTTGGCAGATTGTCCAGGTTGTCCGCATAGGGTTGCTCGTCTTTTTCGACTACCGTTTGTTCTCCACGGCGGGTGACGGGCACCCCCACAATCTCTTTGGAAAAATGACATTGATCCTGTGCCGCCCGGGCGCGTTGGTAACTCATGAGGGCATAGTCGTCCTGGGTTTTACGGCTGATGGAATCTTTGCAGGCCAGAGCCTCGGCAACTTCTCCCATATGATGCTGGGAGAAGGAATCGCATAATCCGTCATGCACCAGTCCATCGATCATCGTCCGGTTTCCCAATTTGTATCCCCGGCGAATATCCATGAGCAAAAATGGAGCCTGACTCATGCTTTCCATGCCTCCCGCCACCACAAACTCAGCATCCTTCAAACGGATGGCTTGGTCGGCCAGCATCACCGCCTTGAGGCCGGAGCCGCAAACCTTGTTGATGGTGGTGGCGCCGACGGAATCGGATAAACCGCTCCTGAGCGCTGCCTGCCGCGCCGGAGCCTGACCGACTCCCGCCGACAACACGTTTCCCAGAATGACTTCGCTGATTTTAGCGTGAGGAATGCCGCTTCTCTGAAGGGCCTCGCGTATCGCTACTGCAGCTAATTCCACTGCAGGAATGGAGGCCAGAGAACCGTTGAATTTTCCGATAGGGGTGCGCGCGGCACCGTAAATATATGTAGAACCCTCAAAGGGAAGCATAGAACACCTTTAATTACCTCCTCCCCTCTCCTTACTAATATAGGTTTTAATGGCCAATTAAGCAACCGAAAGATGGGCACTTAATTAGATTAAAACCATTAATATATATAGGGTTATGGAATTCTGAAGGATGGCGGAAAACGGGGTTTCCCAGGCGCTTTGGAACGGGCTGGGTTTAGTGGGAGAGGGACTCCACTTTCTCCATGTAAAAAATGGAATCAAAATATTTTACGGATAACATTTGACCGGTAATGGATGGGGTTGAGGGGGACAACTGGTCCGTGATGTATTTCATAGCCATCACCGCTTTCCTCCAATCGTTCTCCTGGTCGATCAGGAATTGTGCTTCCTCCAGCATCAATCCGGCTTCGTACACCCGGATCAGAAGTTCGGCGAATCTCCGGGCCTCAACTTGCTGAGCCGTATCCGGTTCTTGCGATTTCAAAATTTTTTCTCGCGCATCATGGATGCTTTCCACCCCCTGAAAAACCAGGTCTTTAAAAGGAATCAATGAACTATTTGTAACGGCTTGCAAATGAGATTCGATGTCCTCAATCAAAACCTCCAGGGTGGATTCCCTGGCAATGGACCGTTGAATGTCGAGTACCATCATATTATTGGTTCCTTCATAAATGGTTGTGATTTTGGCATCCCGCATCAGCCGTTCCACGGGGAAATCAACAATATACCCGTAACCTCCCAGATTGCTGACCGCCCTATCCGCCGCGGTGACACTCCATTCCGATCCACGGTATTTGGCCAGGGGAGTCAATATCCGAATCAGTTTCTGATATTTTTCCAAAGCCTCACGGTCGGTGGGGGTCATCTCTCCCGTTTGATTTTTTCTCCTGAGCGCCCGATATTGGTCAATGTAATGATAGGATTTAAAAATCAGGCTGGTGACGGCTTCATTTTCTATCCGCATCGTGGCCAGGATTTCCTGCATCAAAGGAAGTTCGGCGAGCGTTTTACCGAATTGTTTTCTCTGCGTGCAAAAAACGGCGGATTCCAGGAAAGCCTGCTCGGCGATACCCAGTCCCTGCGTGCCGATGCCCAACCTGGATTTGTTCATCAGGTAAAGCATCTGCTTCAGGCCATCCCCTTCATTCCCGATTAAATAGGCTTCAGCTCCCTTGAACAGCATGGTCCCGGTCGGAGAGGAATGAATTCCCAACTTTTCCTCCAGATTCTCAATGAGAATAGGGTTTCGGGTTTGTTGTCCCTGGTCATCCTTCAAATATTTTGGAACCAAGAACAGAGTCAAGCCTTCCAAAGTCTGCGGGCGCGCGCCTTCCACTCGGGCTAAAACAACGCAAGCTTCGGCATCCGGATTGGTGATGAATATCTTTCTTCCCCCCAGTAAATATTGATTGTCTTTTTTTATAGCCTTGACCGTGATTCCTTTTAAATCTGAACCGGCCTCAGGTTCTGTGATCACCATAGCCCCGATATAATGGTGGTTCGGGTCGTCCGAGCAAAGCAGAGGGATATACTTCTTTTTCAAATCGTCATCGCCAAAGTTATCGATCAGATCGGCGACCCCTTCGGTCAGCATGACGCGGAGGAATAGAGAAGCATCCGCCTGCGCATAGAAAAGCTGGGCCGCTCCGGCCATCATTTGAGACAAACCGCCGCCACCATAGGATTCCGGTAGCGGCAAACCGATCAGGCTTTGCTCCCGGAGCGATTGAACTTGTTCCTGGGCCCCCTCGGGGAGCAGGACGTCTGAAAATATCGGAAGCTGAGGATCGGCCTGAAAATCCCTCAAGGCCCGGCCCACGGCGTCATCGGGATGGGAGGATTCTTTAGAACCTTTTTCTCTGAGTTCATGAAAACGGTGAAATTCGGATTGGGATAGCTTGTGTGACCCGACCTGCCATTGCAAACGGCACCCAGTTCGATCGTTTTCGGCGGCAGAGGGGGCGAGATGCTGGGCGCTCAATTCGCCGATCATATTCAGGATATCCAAAGTCAGTTCAGGGTCGTTGCCTTCGTAGCGCTGGATCAGGAATTTCAGGTGGGGGTTGTATGTGAAAAAATTCTGGCTTTTAGGCCGTTCAGATTTTTGATCGGTTGCACTAAATACGCTGTAATCCAAAGCCATTTTCATACTCCCTCATTGATTCCCCCACCCGTTTTTAATTCTCCAAAATGAGAATTCGGTAAAGTTCCATCAGGGTATTCCCTGCCAGGGGATCAAAAGCCGTTGTCCATGCCCCTAGTGTAAAATCTTTTTGAGTCCAATTCCCTAAAAAAACGATTCGGACCCGAAATCCTCGCTCCCTGGTATAACGATAAAAGTGTAGAAAATTCGGCTTCCAGGAATTATATTGGTTGGGTGGGGGCTGTTTCTGTTCAAGGTGCATCGGATGGACCCAATTGAAGCCCGGATAACCGATTATGTATACGAATTATCCTTCGCGGATTTGACGCCTCAGGCTATCCAGGAAACCAAAACCCGGCTCCTCGACAGCTTTGCGACCTCCCTTGCGGCCTATTATTCCCCCCCGGTGGTCGCGATCCGGAATTTTGCATTGGCCTCTCATTCGGAACAGGGTTCCACCCTTTTGGGGACGTCCCATAAATCCCCCGTATACGATGCGGCATTTTATTTGGGAACCATGATCCGGGCGCTGGATTGGAACGACACCTACCTCAATAAAGAACCCGCACACCCGAGCGACAACATCCCCGCCTGTCTCAATGTGGCGGAAGCAGAGGGAAAGTCTGGAAAGGATCTCCTGCTGGCCATGGTGATCGCCTACGAACTGCATTGCCGATTGTGTGATGCCGCCGGCATCCGGCAAAAAGGTTGGGATCATGTGACCTATGGCTCGGTATCCAGTACCGCCCCGGCGGCGAAGTTGATGGGGTTGTCCAAAGGCCAAATCCGGGATGCGATGAGCATCGCGATCACCACCGGAATTTATTTGCGGCAAACGCGTATCGGCACGATCTCAAAATGGAAAGCCGCGGCGTTTGCCCAGGCCTGTCAAAATGCCGTGCGAGCCGCGCTGTATGTAAAACACGGGATGGACGGCCCCAGTGATATTTTCGAAGGACAGCATGGATTGATCAACCAGATCACGTTGGGGGAATTCGACCTGGCTCTAAAATTTGGGGGGCAGGACGGCGAACGGTTCAAGGTGATCGACACCTATATCAAATATTTTCCGGCGGAATACCATTCCCAGAGCGCCATCTGGGCGGCCTTGGACCTACGGGACCAAATAGGAACCGACGGTGTTTCAAACATAGAAAAGATCCATGTCGAAACCAGTTTTCATTCCTATGAAATTATCGGCAAGGAGCCGGCCAAATGGCATCCCGAAACCAAGGAAACCGCGGACCACAGTTTGCCTTACATTGTCGCGGTGGTTCTCATGGACGGCGAAGTGACTCCGGAACAGTTTGACGCCGCTCACCTAAAAAATTCACAACTCCAGGACCTCGTGCAAAAGGTGACTGTAGCGGAAAAAAAGGAATATACTGACATGTATGGAAAATCGTTTCCCAATAAAGTCACGGTTGCCATGAAAAACGGCAAAGTGTATGAAAAGGAAGTTCTGGATCCCAAAGGACATCCCAACAATCCCTTGACTTTGGAAGAGCTGGAAACCAAATTCCGGAGGGCCGCCGCGCCCCTGTTAAAAAAAGGACAGCAGGACAAAATCATTGACACGATTGGAAATCTGGAACAGGTACAGGATATAGGAAGTTTGATGAGATTGTTTGAGGTGAAATGATATGGCCGGGAAAGATCTGCGCAATCTGCTGCGTAATCAAAAACTGGTTCTGCCGGGAGCCTATAACGCTTTTTCCGCCAAACAAATTGCGCAGGAGGGATTTCCCGGAATTTATATTTCAGGAGCCGGGCTTTCAAATTGTCTGGGGGTACCCGACGATGGGAGTTTGGGCATTGAAGACTTCCTTTATTTGGGACGATGGATTGTCCGGGCGGTGGATGTGCCGGTCGTGTGTGATGCCGATACGGGTTTCAAAAATATCGAAGACACCATGAGAAAATATATCGAGGTGGGGTTGTCCGGCCTGCATATTGAAGATCAAGTGGTTCCCAAAAAATGCGGCCATCTTCCCGGGAAAGAAGTGATCCCGGGAAGTGAAATGGCCGACAAAATCAAACAAGCCTGCGCGGCACGGGATTCCCATGATCCCGATTTTGTCATTATCGCTCGAACGGATGCGCGCGGGGCGGACAATATCGACGACAAGAAACAGTTCGAAGAAAGCGTCACTCGCGGTAACTTGTACCGCGAAGCCGGAGCTGAGGTTATTTTTCCGGAATCTCTGAGAAGCAAGGAAGAATTCGCCCGGTACCGTAAGGAAGTCAACGGCTATCTGCTGGCCAATATGACGGAGTTTGGAAAAACGCCTTTCATCAGCGCCAGGGAGTTTATGGACCTGGGGTACAACATCATTATTTTTCCGGTTTCCCTGTTTCGGTATCACGCCGGACAAACCAAAACGTTCCTCTCCCGCTTAAAGCAGGAAGGCACCCAGAAACATTTGGTGCAAGGAATGATGGATCGCGCGGAAATTAACGGTTTGCTGGATTATAAAGGGTAGGTGATGAGTCATAAAAAATTCGGCCACAGTTGATACTGGATTGGACGGGGTGCCGGTGTGCACGTCCGATATTTCCTTTACCACCGTAGGGGCGGATGGGAAACCTGTTCTCCTTTACCGGGGATACCATATCTATGATCTGGTCAAAGGTCTGTTTGAGGAAAGCGTGTACCTTCTTCTGGAAGGCGAACTTCCCAACCCAGCGCAACTGACCGCCTTCTCTCAACAGCTTAAAAAATACGGCCGGCTCGAGGACCCAGTGCTCGAGCATATGCACGCCTACCCCAAAAACGTCCAGATGATGGATTTCCTGTTTACGACGTTGTCCTTTGCCCGTTTGTTTGATGAGGATTATCACAATTCCATTTGGCAGAAACCCCATGAGAACCCGGA
>JAPUGN010000155.1 GCA_027298165.1 Nitrospinota bacterium | reverse complement strand
GTCATTATATGATGTTGCCATTCGCAGGTTTAACCTAAGGAGTGGAAAAATATGATCAGCGTACGTGCCAGTCAGATCTTTACCAACGAAATCGACGATGCCGTGGCGGCCAAAAAGCAGTTGGACGCCGGCACAGCCTTTGCAGAAGTCGTTGAAAAATATAGCACTTGTCCCTCCAAGAAAAATGGCGGGGACCTCGGGTGGATGCCTGAAGATAGCGCCGGAGCCCTCATGGGGGATCTTTCCGAGCTCAGCCAGGGAGCAATCCTGGGCCCTCTGCACACCGCTTACGGCTACCACATCATCAAGATTACGGAGATCAAGGTGGAAGAGAACGCGGGACCGATCGTGTTCAATCCCGACACTCAGATGACAGAGGTCAACCAGGTCCTGCCGGAGGTGCATACCCTGCTGTTCAAAAAGTTCCATATCGGTATGCCTGTTTCCGGCTACAAACCGGATGAAACTATTTTCACCGTTTGCGAAAAGCACGACAAAAAAATCGGGGAGGTGATGGCCCTGTTGAATCAGGAAGCCGGGAGCAAAATCTCCCCTTCCCTCACGCCGGAAGAATTAAAATCGCAAATCGAATCCGGGCGCACCGATCTGGTTCTGCTCGACATCCGGGAAAAGTGGGAGCACGACATCGCCAAAATCGAAGGCGCAACCCTGATCACCCGCGACAACTGCGAACCCGTCCTGACCGCTACTCCCAAGGACCGGGAAATCGTGCTGATCGATTGGAAAGGCGACCGCGCGCCGAGTTTTCAGAAATGGCTGGGTGGGCGGGGCTTCAGCAATGTCAAATGTCTCGAAGGTGGCATCGACGCCTGGTCGGAGAAAATAAATACCCATCTGTCGCGTTATGATATCGACTCAGAGGATGACGATTACCATTACGAGGACATTTTCGACGAACCCCAATAACCCCCTGCCGAGGCCCTCGCTCATCGCATGAGTCCTCTCCTCGAAATACAGAACCTCAGCACGTTTTTTTACATTGAAGAGGGCGTCGTCCAATCCGTCCGCAATGTCGACTTGACCATCCGCCGGGGTGAAACCCTGGCGTTGGTCGGCGAATCCGGTTGCGGCAAATCGGTCACCGCGCTAAGCATCCTGCGGCTCATCCCCACACCCCCGGGAAAATTCGAAACCGGCCAGATTGTGTTCGACGGCCAAAGCATCTTCTCGAAGACCGAAAAAGAGATGGAACAGTTGCGCGGCAACGACATCAGTATGATCTTTCAGGAGCCGATGACGTCGCTCAATCCCATCTTCACCATCGGCGACCAGATCGCCGAATCCATCATCCTGCACCAGAAGAAAAGCAAGGCGAAAGCTCGGGAGATCACCTTGGAGCTGTTGCATAAGGTGGCGATTCCTTCTCCCGAGCGACGGATCGACCAGTATCCGCACGAACTCTCCGGCGGCATGAAACAGCGCGTTATGATTGCCATGGCCATCGCCTGCCAACCGGCGCTGTTGATCGCGGACGAGCCCACCACCGCCCTCGATGTCACCATCGAAGCGCAGATTCTGGAGTTGATGGATCAACTGCGGCGCGACACGGACATGGCGATTCTGCTGATCACCCACAACCTGGGCATCGTCGCTCAATACGCCGACCGGGTCGCCGTCATGTATTCCGGCAAGATCGTAGAGGAGGCGCCGGTGGACGAGTTGTTCGAGTCCCCCGCTCATCCCTACACGCAAGGACTGTTGAATTCCCTGCCCCGGGGCGAACCGGGCGAAGCTTTGGAGTCGATCCCCGGAACGGTTCCCAATCCGGTGTTTTTGCCCGGTGGTTGCGCCTTTCATCCGCGATGCAAGGAAGTTCTACCGGAGTGCGACCGGGACCTTCCGCCGAAGTTTCACACCGGCAAACCGCAACAACAGGTCGCCTGCTGGTTGTACCGCGACTCGAACCCGGATGCTTTATCATGAGTGCGGTTCTCAAAATCGATCGCCTGAAAAAATATTTTCCTGTAACCGGCGGCGTGCTCGGTAAAACCGTTAATCAGGTGAAAGCGGTCGATGGTGTCTCATTGGAAATCGGTGCGGGCGAAACCCTGGGGCTCGTCGGCGAATCCGGTTGCGGGAAAACCACGGTCGGCCGATTGAGCATCCGCCTGCTGGAACCCACCGGAGGAAACGTCTACTTCCATGATCAGAATATTTTCGATCTCAATCATGCCGAGCTGACGCGCCTGCGTCCTAAAATGCAGATCATCTTTCAAGATCCCTACAGCTCGCTCAATCCCCGGTTCACGGTGGAACGCATCATCGGCGAAGCCCTTTTGATTCACAAAATTGCCAGCCGGACGACCCTCAAACAGAAAGTTGAAGCGATCATGGACAAAGTGGGACTTTCGCCAAAGTACAGCCGGCGGTATCCCCATGAGTTTTCCGGCGGCCAGCGGCAGAGGATCGGCATCGCCCGGGCCCTGGCGTTGAATCCGGAATATATTGTCTGCGACGAACCGGTGTCGGCGCTGGACGTTTCCATCCAGGCGCAGATCATCAATCTTCTGCAAAAACTACAGAAGGAAGGCGACCTTTCCATGCTGTTCATTTCGCACGACCTGAACGTGGTCAAACATCTGTCGCAGAGAACGGCGGTGATGTATCTGGGGAAAATTGTAGAGACCGCGCCAACCGAGGTCCTCAATCGCGAGGCTGCGCATCCTTATACACAGGCCCTGCTGGCCGCCAAACCCTCGCTCAACCCGAAGGCGAGAAACCGGCGTACGATTCTTGGGGGCGATGTGCCTTCGCCCATGAATCCCCCATCCGGATGTCACTTTCATCCGCGATGCCCCAAGGTGATGGACCACTGCAAAACCGAGGTGCCCCACTCCATTGAATTGAGTCCCGGCCATACCGTCGATTGCCATCTATATAACGACCCCTCCTGAACTTATCCAGAATGCCGGCCCCCCGGGTTCACCGCTTGTTAACTATCCAAAATCAAGCACTATCCGAAAATCAAACCTTTGATTCCCTAAATAGATTTACCTTGAAACCCTTATTTATTAGTATTTTATGGATAATTTCCGAACAAACACCTTCAACTCCCCTTATACTAATTTTTATACCCAAACATTTCTAAAAGCACACTATGCACTTGGTCCAACTAAAAGACGTTGAGATGTTCAAATCCCTACCTGATTCCACCTTGAGCGAATTGGCGGATGAGTGCGAACCCGTGGTCCTTCAGCCGGGGGAAGTGCTGTTTAAAGACGGCGACCCTGGAAACCACATGTACGTGGTCTTGTCCGGACGGCTGACCATTATCAAGCAGGACCAGAAAATATCCCAGATCCACCCCGGAGGGGTTTTTGGTGAAATTGCCATCATCGAATCCAAAAGCCGTTCCGCCACGGTCCAGGCCGACACCGAATCCATTTTGCTGGAAATCACCAAGCACCAGTTCGATTCGCTTCTGACGTCCCATGACCAATTTCTGTTTTCCCTGTTATCAACCCTGACGGACAGGTCCCGCGGCAATATTGAGGATCTGGCCATGGGCTACCGAAAAACGAAGGAACAGGAAAAAGTTTCCGTGCATCTGCTACGCATCCTGGATGATTCTCCCAATGAAATTTATATCATCGATTCCTCAGATTTTAACGTGGTCCGCACCAATGAGCTGGCGCTCAA
>JAPUGN010000154.1 GCA_027298165.1 Nitrospinota bacterium | reverse complement strand
TCCGGATTGGGAAACGGCAGGTCTTCGATCTTCATTCCGGCCTCCAGAACATGGTACCGGCCGCCGGTCACTTTCGATGCCGCCTGGAGCAGCGCCTCGTTCACCAACGGTTTTTGAAATTCGGCCTGGGGACTGTACACGATGAAGCGGGTTTCACCTTTGAGCACTTCGCCGCCGGAAGTCAGAGACACCTGCGCCGAATAAAATCCTTCCCGGCCCGGCGCAAACTCAAACCGTCCCTCCCCCAGCTCATCGGTGGTTACCGTTTCCCGGACCCGTTCCTGCTCCTGAGGCAGGGATTGTACCACCAGGTCCACCTCCACTCCGGGCGCGGGATTGTAATCCTGCCGGCTAACCTTGAAATGAATGATCACCTTTTCATGCTCCCGGTATTTTTCCTTGTCGGTCTCCACCTGGATGGGATGGGTTTCCGGCTCGCCGGTCATCCAGGCGATGACGTTTCCCCAAAATTTCTGGTAATAGCGTCCGCTTCCGCCCTCGCCGACGCGCCGGAAATTCCAGTTCCAGGACGAGTCGGTGGCGATAGCCATGGTGCGCCCCTCTTTCACCCGGCGGGTGACCAGCACCGGGATATCGGTTTTATTTTTGCGGATGGAGGCCAGCACATGCGATCCCTTCACCGGAGTCAGCCCGATATTCGCCCCCTGAATGGGAGGGAGGGATTTCCAGGCCTTGGCGTTGTGCGCCGGGTCGTTTTCCAGACGGAGTACGGGATGATGAGCCAGTTTCGGCTGAATGCCCATCTGAAGCTCCCCCAGCAGAAACTTCCGGGAACTGGAATGGATGCGCATCGGAAGAATATCTTCCACCGGGGAGCGGTCGTACCCGCCGCTTTGAAACGACAGGTCGCCGCCGATCATCAGAAATGCCCCGCCCTCCTCCACATATTTTTTGATGTTGGCCAGGTTTTTCCTGTCGATGAACGGGGAAAACTTGAAATTGTGAAAAATCACCAGATCGAATGAATTGAGATAATCGCTGAACAGCAGGTTGGAAGGAAACGGAATCAGACTCAACTCGGATGTGGAGGCGCCCACATCATCGGCCAGTTCCCGTAAAATGAAGAACGAAAGCAGGTCCACCTTAGGATTGTTGGCGAGCACCTCCCGCAGAAACCGGGAATCCCATGAAGGCCGGCCGTTCAGATGAAGCACCCGCACACGGTCGCGGATCACCTTGACCTCAAAACTCCAGCGGTTGTTGACTTCCACCGCCTCCCCGGCGAACACCGGCACGCTGAGCGTATAGATACGCTTGCCGATAGACGTCGGTGTGAACTCAAGGTCCGCCGTGTAGCGTTGCTGATCGTCTTTCAGCGACACAATTTTGGAGACCAGAATCTTATCGCCTTCTTTCAGTACGAGGGGAATATTTTTCTGCCCGATGGACCGCGCGGACAGCGAAACTGAAATATTCAACGGCTGATGAATGAATCCGAAGTCCGTGGCGTTCACTTTATCGATAGCCAGGTCCTTGAACCCCTCGTTGCTGCCTGCCTGAAAAGTATGCACCGGCCCGTTCAGCCGCGTCAGCGTCTCGGTGAACTCGGGGGAGATGCCGGACGCCTCCTGTGTCAGGTCGGCACCGTCGGAAAACAGAAGGACGCCCTGCAGAGACCGGCCCTCATAGTGTTGCGCGACATCCAGAAACACCTGATGCAGGTTGGTATTGACTGCCTGTGCCTGATACTCCGCCGCCGCGTTCGCCAGGGGCACCGGCTCGATTTTGTCGGAGGCGAAAAAGAAATCCACTTCATACGTTTGCTTCAACCGCTCGAAATATTCCCGGTTGTTCTCCAGCGCCCGGCGCACCCTATCGCCACGGGATTTTTCCGAGGGATAGGTTTTAATGAGCATGCTTTTGCTGTCGTCGAGCAGAACGGCGATGGTGTTTTTCAAAGGTTGGATTTTCTTGAACTCCAACCGCGGTTGCAGGATCGCTACCGCCACCGCCAGCAGAGTCGCCGCCCGCAGGGCGTAGAAACCGGCCTTTTTCCAAGGCGACCGGATACGGGAAAGGCTGGTCCATAAAAACCACAGCGATAGAACGATCAACACTCCCAGGAAGGCGAAGGTGCCGCCCCAGACGTCCGAAGTCCAGTGCAATTCCCAGGCGTTGTACTCGGTCCACTCCTCGCCGAATTGTGCGGCCAGCCAATTCACTTGGGATTCACCCTCCGCAGGCGTTCGAGAATAATAGGCAGATGCACCATATCTTTTTTGTAATCCAGCGTCAGCGCGTATAAAACGATGTTGACGCCGAGCCGCAGGCTCAACCGCCTTTGCCGGTTGCCGCCGCCGATGATGTCGTATTCCCAGTGTCCCAGTTTGCTTTTGGACCAGGCCCCACCCAGATCGTTGCCGGAAAACACTAGCACCGTGCGCCCCTTGGTGGTGATCCCTTCGAGATAAGGTTTGTTCACCACCCGGCCCACCACCTGGTTGATCAAATAAAAGGAACGGAAAATGGAGTGGTCGCGGGGCAGCCGTTGCAGGGGCGTGTGGGGAAACAGTCGGCGGATCAATCGCCTCACCGAGGCATCAAACGGCGAGTTGGGTTGCGGTGAATTGTCGTCTATCAACAGGAACCCACCATAGGTCAGATGATTGCGCAGGGCCTTCAACGCTTTTTCACTGAACGGTTGGAAAGCCTTCCGCCCGCCCATATATAGGAAAGGATACCGGTACAAACGGGGGTCGCCCGGTTTCAGGGAAAGCGGCTTGCGTTTGACCACGATGGACGTACGCTTGGCGATTTGCGCCAGCAGGCTTTCCACCGCGTGCGGCCGGGGCCGATGGTTGCCTCCCTCATATTGGATTTGAGGAATGACAATTTTCGATGCGTCACCCAAAGCGAGCGCCGGGGACGGTATCAGGATGCCCACCTGAAGGCAGGCGGTAAGAATGAGAAGGTTCAGCCGCACCGGATCCGTCCTGCAGAGAATTGATGAAAGGGGCGATGCCCGTCCAATCATACCAAATTCCCGCCCGCGGTTTGCCGCTCCTTTTGACAAATTGTTTTTGCCGGGATTGGGCGGGGTGGTATAGTCATGGCAAATTTATTGGGGTTTTACGGGGAATATGATGAATCGAACGGTACTGCTCAATCCGGGTCCCGTCAATGTGACGGAACGCGTACGCCAGGCTCTGCTGAAGCCGGACCTGTGCCACCGGGAAGCGGAATTTTCAGACCTGTTGGGTTCAATCCGCAGCAAACTGGTGCGCATTTTCGGGATCGGGTTGGAATTCGATGCGGTGCTGGTCACCGGCTCCGGAACCGCCGCTTTGGAAATGGCAGTGTGCTCCTGTCTCAGCGAAGGAAAAACCATGCTGGTGATCTGCAACGGCGTGTATGGAGACCGCATCGCCACCATGGTGAAGGCTCACGGGCTCAACCCGCACTCTCTCACTTATGACTGGGGCCAGCCGCCGGAAGTGAGCGACGTGGAGCAGGCGCTGAAACAGCACCCCGATATCGAAGTGGTCGCCCTGGTGCATCACGAAACCACCACCGGACTGATCAATCCGGTGCAGGATATCGGGCAGGTGGTCCGCAAATATGACAGACGGTTTCTGGTGGACAGCATCAGCGGCCTGGCGAGCGATCCTCTGGATTTCAATCGGGTCGGCGTCGACTTTTGCGTGGGCACTGCCAACAAATGCCTGCAGGGCCTGCCTGGCGTCTCGTTCGTGCTGGTGCGCAAATCGGAACTTGCACGGCTGGAGGCGCTCCCGGAACGGTCTCATTATTTCAATTTGTACAGCAACCACCATGCTCAGGAAAACGGAGAAACCCTGTTCACCCCCGCAGTGCAGGTGTATTATGCATTAGACGCCGCGCTTGACGAATTGCTGGAAGAATCGCTGGAGAAGCGGATACAACGCTACAGTCAGGCCGCTCAATTATTGCGCAAGGGGTTCCAGGAAATGAAACTGGAGTTCCTGATTGCCGAATCGCACCGGTCCAACACCCTGACCGCCCTGAAATTGCCGGAGGGTGTTTCCTATAAATCGTTGCACGACCAGTTGAAGAAAAAAGGATTCGTCATTTACGCCGGGCAGAAGAAACTGAGCGAAAGTATTTTCCGGATCGCCAATATGGGAGACATTACGACGGAAGAATTCCAAAACCTGCTCAAAGCGCTGAAGGATTGTATTTAAAAACGGGCTTCATTGTGAGAGAACCATGAGTCTTTACCAGTTAATGTACAACTATGCGCACGGTCAAGGTCATCCGCCCGCGCCGGACCTGGCCGCCGCCGAGTTGGGCAAGAGCCTCGCCCTGTTCCACAATTGTCTGGTCGAATCGGGGATGGAA
>JAPUGN010000153.1 GCA_027298165.1 Nitrospinota bacterium | reverse complement strand
AGTGCCGTTAACCGTCAGCCGGTACCCTCCCCCGGTAGGGGGTGGCAGGGTTTGTGGCAGACGGTTTGGTCGTCGACGCAGATGAGGTCTTCGGCCACCCGCTCGGCCTGCTCGACGCTGTGCGTCACCAGTATGATCGTGTGGCGGTCCTTGATCGACAGGATTAAATCTTCAATAGCGTTCGAGTATTTGGGATCGAGTGCCGAGGTCGGCTCGTCCATCAGCAGGATTTCCGGATCGACCGCCAAGGTGCGCGCCATCGCCAGACGCTGTTGCTGGCCCTGCGACAGAATGTGCGCCGGTTGATCCAGGCGGTCTTTGACCTCGTCCCACAAAAACGCGTCGCGCAGGGCCTGCTCCGCCCGCTCGGAAAGATTTCCGCCGTTGGGCGAGGCGTGAAACCGGAGACCGAAGACGACGTTTTCATAAATCGATTTCGGAAATACACAGGGTTTCTGGAACACCATCCCCACTCGTTTGCGAAGTTCATACACATTGATCCCCGGATCGTGAATGTCGCGGCCCAGCACCTGGACGCTGCCTTCCGCCCGGAACCCGGGGATGCGGTCGTTCATCCGGCACAGGGTTCGAAGCAGTGTGGACTTGCCGCTCCCCGACGGACCCACCACCGCCGTCACCGCATTTTTGCGGATCGCGCACGACGCTCCATCGATCACCCTCTTGCCGGAATAACTGAGGCGCACGTTTTCCAGTTGAACGGCGTGTTTGTTTTCAGTCATCGTTCCGCCTCCATTTCCATGCCCGTTCGCATCCATAGCGTCACCGAAATTAAAAACAACACGAGCGTCAACAGAACCAGCCCCGCTCCCCAGGCATGGGTCAGAGCGGCGGGGTTTGCCGCTTCCTGTGACAGCACCAGAATGTGAGTCTGCAGAGTGGTCACCGGCTCGTTCCACGACTGCGGCAGGCGTACGCCTGAAAACGCGGTGGCGGTGAACATGATGGCCGCCGTCTCCCCCGCCGCCCGGGCCAATCCCAGCAGAGTTCCGGTCACAATGCCGTACACACTTTGCGGCAGGATGACGGCGCGCATCTGCTGGCCAGGCGACAGGCCCAGCGCCAGTCCCGCTTCACGGTAATGATCCGGAATGGATTCCACCGCCTCGTGAATGCTGACGTGGAGGGTCGGCAGAATCATCACGGCGAGAATCAACACGCCCGTCACCCACGACACCCCGGCCTCCAGCAACACGCCGAAGAACAGGTAACCGATCAGTCCAAAAATAATGGTGGGCACCGCGTTGAGCGAATAAATCAGAAACCGAAACATTTTTTTTAGTTTTGACGAATGCAAAAACTCGGTTTGAAACAAAACCGATCCCAACGCCACCGGCAGACACACCATGGCCGCGCCGACCATTAAAATGAGAGTACCGATCATCTGATAAAAAATGCCGCCTTCCAACCCGAAGTTGCGCGATTCTTCGAATAAAAATTCGCCGCTGAGGGCGGGGGCACCTTTCATAATGACCGTGGTCAGAATCACTGCCAGCACCAGACCCCCGCAACCGGTCAGCCCATATAAGATGAAAACCGTTGTCCGTTCTTTCCAGAGGCGGGGGTTCATCGGGCTTTCCCTATAAGAAAATTTCCAGCGGTGGTCAGCGTCATCACCATCAGGAACAGCACCAGCCCCAGCGCGATGAGCGCGCTCCATTGTACGTCGAAGCCGAGCGCTTCGGCGGCCTCGCGTCCTATTTTCGAGGGGATGTTTTGTCCCGGCGCGAACAGGTCGAACCAGGGTTGCGGAATGCGGTCGATACCCCCGATGACCAGCATGACGGCAATGGTCTCGCCCATGGCGCGCCCCAGTCCCAGAAACACCGCCCCGGCTAAACCGGGTAACGCCTGCGGCACCACCACCTGCATCACCGTCTCAATGCGGGTCAGCCCCAGGCTAAGCGCCGTGTCGCGGGTTTCGCCGGGCACGGCACGCAGGGCGTCTTCGGCCAGGGTCATCACGGTTGGCAGAATCATCACCGCCAGCAAAACACCTGCCGTAAACAGGGTGTTGCCGTCGATCAGCCCGAACAGATCGCGCACCCAGACCGCCAACAGCGCAATGCCCATCAGCCCGTAGAGAATGCCGGGCACGCCCGCCAGCAGTTCCATGGCGGCTTTGACTATTAACCGGGCACGACCCGAGAGAAATTCCGAGGTGAGAATCGCACTGCCCAACGCGAACGGCAAGACCATCACGAGGGCCAGTCCGGTTACCATCAACGAACCATAGATCATCGGCAATGCCCCGTAGGACTCGCCGGCGAACCAGTCGGTGCCCCACAGGAAGGAAACTCCTTCAGCTTTAAAAACCGGAACGCTTTCCACCACCAGACTGACAAACAACAGGCCGATGGTTCCGGCGGAAACGGTGGCCGCAAGACCGGTCAACCAGAATGCCGGTCCCCTTTCGGGAAACATGGGTTTCATGTTCATTTGGAATGAGACCCCGCCACTCTGGAGACGGCGTGCGGCGATTGAACGGGAATATACCCGCTGTCGGCCACCTGTTGCTGGCCTTCTTCACTCAGCAGGTAATCGATGAATTGTTTGACTGCGCCTTGGGGTTCACCGACGGTGATCAGGTTCAGGTTGCGGACAATGGGAAAACGTCCGTTGCGCACATTGTCGAGCGTGGGATGGATCACACGCTCCCCGTCGCGGATGCCGATGCCGACGACCTCGTCATTGATCCAGGCGACGGACAGCATGCCGATAGCGGAATTGCTTTGTGCGATCTTAGCCTGCTCCTCGTTGTTGGAACCGGTGACCAGCCGCGCTCCCGGCGCGCGTGCGTTGGATTTTCCGAATAGATATTGCATAAACACGTGGCGCGTGCCGCGGTGTACTTCCTTGTCGATAACGATGATCGGCCGGTCGGGTCCGCCCACCTGTTGCCAGTGGGTGATTTTGCCGAGATAAATGTCGCGGATCTGTTGTTTGGAGAGCGCCTGCACTCCAGCGTGAAACACCTCGGAAGACACAACGCAGGCCACGGCGTCGCGGCCGATGACGGTGGTCCGGAGATCGGAAGACGCGTAACGGTGCTTTTCTTTCGGAGAGATTTCGCGGGAGGCAAGACCGATGTCAAACCGCCGGGTGCCCGCCCCGTGGATGCCGACACCGGAACCACCGGTATTGACGGTGATCTTGACCGACGGGTGGCGGGACTGAAATCGCTCCGCCGCACGGGACACGATGGGCAATACCGTGGTCGACCCGGCAACCCGGATCACCGTCGTCTCATCGGCGAACACCTGCGTTCCTTCGCCCGGGCGGAAAATCATGGCCACCGCCCCCGCCAGCAGGATCAGGCTAATGAGGACAACGGTTTTTACAGGAACTGTGAGCGGCATCTTAATCCCCCTAATAAGGCCCCATCCGGAACATATTCACCTATGTAGATATGTAAATGCAACAGATTTAAGTCGGACACCTGTCGTAGACCTTACAACCGACCCTTTAGGTTTTTGAGCTATAATACCCGCCTGCGGGCTGAATCCGGATTCATCCAGAGCCTGCTAGACCTATAAAAACATTAATTAAATTAATAGGTTACGATTGAAACAGATCAACCCCCATTTTGCTGAGGATTCACCGTTTTTGAAGGAGGACAGCCGCGCCCGGCGTTGGGCCATTCCCTATCATTACGAATGTTTGAACGGGCGCGTCGACACCCTGCTGGCCCGCCATGCAGATGTGATCCGGGATTGCCGGGTGCTGGACCTCGCCTCGCATATGGGCACCTTCGCCTATGCTGCCCTGCAACTCGGGGCGCGGCACGTTCACGGCGTGGATACCGAAGCCGCCATGCTCCGCAAGGGGGAGGATTTGTTCCGCCGGATGCAGGTTCCCCGTGATGCGTTCGTGTTTGAAGAAAAAGACGTTTTGGAATTTCTGGAATCGTGCGAACCCGGACGGTTCGATACTGTCCTCTGTTTCGGCCTGCTGTATTACGTGATGGAACCCTTTCGCCTGTTGCAGTTGATGGCGCGGGTGGCGAAACGATGCGTTTTGCTCGATACCTTCACCGCCCGGTATGCGGCCCTGCAGGGCAAGGACGCCCTCCAGTATTACCCCCATGTCAGTGATGAAATGCTCGATTTGCCCATCCTGCTGACCTCGCTGACCCAGTCGGAGAAAAAAGATTACCGGCTCCCCAATGCCTTCTCCTATAAAGGAAAGGAACTGGCGCTGACCAGCTTCCCCAGCCGCGCCCTTTTGGAAATCTGGTTCCAGGTATTGGGCCTGAACTTTACCCTTCTGGAGTGGCTGGACTATATCCAGAAACCCTGCCATTGGCGGGAGTTGTGGACCCCCGAACAGAAAAAAGCCGCACACTGGGCGGACGTGTACGCCAGCGAGGTGCGAGTCTCCTACCGCTTGACCCCTCCAAATAACCCAATAGAGTGAGTTGACGAACCCCCACTTTGAGCCTATTTGCAACTAAATCAAAGAGTTATCCCGCGGCCCAAGAAAATTTACAATTACTTTCCAAAATAATGTTTGCCAAGTCCCTCCGCCCTATTTATCCTATTAAATACAGTACATAAACACGGAAATGTGGGAAGTGAGCGGAACATCCTTGAGATTGGGTTGCTGCTCCCGGCCCCGATCCGTCCGGTTCCGAGCAGCGTCGGACCGCGACAGAATTTCCATTCTCTGAGGACACTGGACTATGAGATTTCAATACCGCGTATGGATCATCCTTTTGATCTGCATTGTTTCTTTCACCAAAAACCTGGCGGCGGCCCCTGGTGGCACGGCCGATCTGTTTCACGATCTGAAGGAATACACCCGGTATCTCGAAACCTCGACGAATTTATACAACCAATTAACGGATGTGTTCACCGAGGCATCTGCAATCGACGATTTGAGTCAGTCGGTGCTGGTGGACTCGGTCACCGAGGGTGATGCGCTGGAGAAAAAACGCCAGTTGTCCGTTCTCATCGAGGAAAAATTCCAAACGGCCCTGGTAAATCTGGATACCCTATACCAGCCCCGTTTCAAGACCGGACGGTTTGTCTCGCAGGTGGACGAATTCAACAGCTACCTGAAGGAATACAGCCAGACCATCCGGCAGTCGCTCGACGATACGTACAATCTGTTCGAAGCGAGTTTGACCCGGGACCTGTCGGTCGTCAATCAATTCGACCTGCGGTCGCGCAAGACCATCATCCGGGCGCTGGAAGGCGAGAACGCGCTGTTAAAACTGCGGATGGGGCAGCTGGAACATGGCAATCCTTCGTTCCACCTATTTAAATCGATTGTGCACTCCAATCAGAGTCTGGTGTATCTTATCAAAGCCCGGATCACCGAGATGGAAATGCCGGAGGTCTCCGGAGTATCCAATTATATTCCAGAGGATGCCGCCTCATTCGTTAAAATCGCCATGATCGAACTGGGCACTTCCAAACGGGCGGTGGAAGCCGGCGCCGATGCGTTGCAGGGCTGGGCGAACAACAATGGCTACAAGTTTGCCATTTCCCAGAGTTTCCAGAGTATTTTCAAGTCGCTGGTTCAATCGTTTGAAAACAGCTTCAAGGTGGAACTGAAGATCAACGATGCATTCCACGTTCTGCTCGACGAATACCCCGGCGATCAAAGTTTTGACCAGATCAACATCCAGATCGACTCACTGATCGATCGGCGGATGAACCTGCAGGCCCAGAGGATTCAGTTGGTGGGCCAGATCTCCCGCCTGGGACAAGCCATGACCTCCTCGCAACAATAAATCGGACGTTCTCCGCATATCTCTATTTCGGTTTGTAGATCCAGTGTGCTTCGACGGCGATTTTATCGTGGAGGTAGATCACCAGCCAGCGCTTGCCGGCTTCCCGTGTGAGGGTCAGCGCTACGTCCTTGAACAAAATTCCCGGATGCCCTTTTTTAAATGCCTTATAGAGAAGAGCGGAGTATTTGACGGCGGTTCCGACCTTGTATTTACGCACCAGGTCAGCCACCTGGTTTTCCAGTGCCCAGTCGGTGGCGCTTTTCACTTTCAAAAGATGGGACAGGCGCAGTTGCAGCATTTTGTTGACGACCGGTTTGGTGTTGAGGTTGACGATCTGCTCCGCAAACCGGGAGAAGCCGATCAGCAGGTCGTACAACCGGGCCTCGTATAACGGCCGCTCCGCTTGCGGGTGATGCGCCCGCGCAATATCCTCCACAAGACGGTCATAGCGTTGGCGTGCCTCTTTCCAGCTCATCGCTCCCAGATGAAACACAATCGCTTTGCGGGATGCGTTCACCCGTTCCTGAACCTCCCCGGGCAATCCGATTTCCTCGAACGCGTTGGAGTCCGGCAGGGCGTCCATTTCGTCCAGCAGATTTTCCGGGGCAACATCCGCACCGGTGGCGTCATCGCTGTACACGCGAATGGCGGTTTCGCCCACCAGCAGGGTCCACCGGATCAGGAACACTTTGAACACGATGTCGTACAAAAAGAATACCGCCATCTTAAGGGACCAGAACATCAGGTCCAGCGACCTCAGGACCATGGTGATCCACTTGACGAGGGCCACCAGCCGGAAGCGGCGCGCAGTGCGAACGGCGGGGGTTTTTTCCCAACGGGTTTTCTTTTCCCACGCCTCGGACAACCACACAAGATGACGCAGTCGAAACCGGGTCCACTGCCGGATGCCTCTCAGCCGGGTCAATTGCAGAATGTGCGTCTTCATGTCGAGAAAAGCGTTGAGGATGTTTTCGATCCGCGCTTCGGCGAGGGGTTGGGAGGATTGGGGATGATAACGTTTCGCGATGTCGGCGACCAGGCTCCGCGTGTTTGCGATCAGGGACAGGTCCGCTTCGCCGAGAACCCAGCGGCCGCGCAGAGCTTCACAGCGATCGATCACCGCGTTCAGAGCGCCGCGTTCCAGATCGTCGGAGGTGGCGGCCCGTTGCTTCAGATCGCGCAGGCGTGAGGTGTTCAACCACCGCACCTGCAGGATCCCGTAACCTTTGACCGTCAACACCGCCAGCAGGGAAACCAAAAAAACGCCGGTGCCGAAAGCTATCCATACCAGTTTGATCTCCATGAGCGCAATGCATCCTTAGCGATGGGTGTTGAACATCGGGTTGTTCTGGCGGAAACCCTTCCTTGGTGTTATAGTTTGAAACAGCCACGGGCGTGATCCGGGCGGTTCGCGGCCCGGCGGTCCACCGTCCAACCTTTTAAAACAAGGCCTCTCGTGCCCTCGCCCCGAAAGCTTTTTACCCTGTGCCTGCTGACTCTGCTGGCGTTGATTTTACCCCAATGCTCGGACAAAAACAGCGATGATTATTACAAGGAAGGCCTGGCCCAGATCGAGAAGCAGGACTACGACAGTGCCGAAGCGGCGTTTCAAAAGGCCATCGAAAAAAATCCCAAAAACCCGAACGGACACTACGGGCTGGGCGGGATTCACAATTTCCGGAAGAAGTACGACCTTGCGGAACAGGCGTTCATAACCACCCTGCGCATCGATCCCACTTTCGTGGATGCGCATTTCAGCCTGGGCTATACGTATGAACAGTTGGGTCAAAAAGAAAAAGCCGAGAGGGAGTACGCCACTTACCGCCGTTTGAAAAAGAAGATGGAACACATCCTGAACGAGGAGAAGAAAACACGGTGATCAAAACGGGTGTTCTGCTGTTGACGGTCCTGTTCGTCATCGGCTGTACCGCTTCCCCCGAACCGCGCCCGGCCCACAAACGGTTTCGTCCCGGAATCCTGTTTCCCGAAGCTCAACACCAACCCGGTAAAACCGTACCGCCGCCGGCACCATCCAAACCCGCACTCCAATCCCCGCAACCCAAAGCGCCCGTTCAGTACAGTCGCCCCACCGTTAAACGCGCACCTGCTTTTACCACTCCGCGAACCTTTAATCTGCCCTCGGTGATCCACCACAAGGATCAGTCGATCATGGTACGGGTGCCCGCGGGTTCTTACTGGGTCCCCTCTCAACCGGTGTCGCCTTTTGTCGTGGGAGAGAACACCCGGATGGAACGCCAACATGTGAATGAGTTTTTCATAGACCGGGCGGAGATTACGGTAGCGCAATACCAGCAGTTCAACCCGCAATACGACGAAACGCGCTACACCGGCGGTGAAGCCTGCCCGCAATGTCCGGTCATGGCGGTGAACTGGTTCGAAGCGCAACGCTATTGCCAGTGGGCGGGCAAACGCCTGCCGACGGAAAGCGAATGGGAAACCGCCGCGCGGGGAAACTCCGATCATCGGTTTCCCTGGGGCGATCAACCGCTGGCAGGGTACGGGAATATCCAGGGGGACCGCGATGGGTTTGTGGACATCGCGCCGCCCGGCTCCTTGCCCCTGGGGGCGAGTCCCTTTGGAGCGCTGGATATGATCGGCAATGTGTGGGAGTGGGTGAGCACACAGGCGATACTTTCACCGCTGACCGAATCGGGCGAGGGGCTCACCGGCGATACCCGCCACCTGGTGAAAGGCGGAAGCTGGCGGAGTCCCGACCACATGGCCACGATTTCCTACCGCAACCTGGTGGACCCGCAAATAAAAAATCCGACGTTCGGTTTCCGGTGCGCCAAATCGGCGGTGAACAAAAACGAATCCCAAATAAAAAATCCGCTTCAGGATTGAAGCGGATTCCGATTACATAAGAAAAGGCCTGATCCTTACTTTGGCAGGGTAAATAAGGATCTGGCCCTTAAGCTACGGTGCTCCGGACGATTCGGAGGGGATGAATTTATGAACATCCGGAAGTTGCACCGCAGGATAAACATTTCAGGCAGGTACCGTTGCGAACGAGGGTGAGTTGCCCGCATTCTCCGCACGGATCGCCCTCGTATCCTTTCAGTTTGGCCAGCGCGGATCCGTTTTTCAAACTCTGAGGGTTCAGGACCAAAGTCCCCAGGGCCGTGGCCACCGCACTGCCCCCGTTAGAGCGGCCATTGCCGTTACCGGCCACCACCGGCGGAGCCTGGGTTTTTATCTTTGCCGTTTGAACGCCGTTCGCGGGAGGACCCTCTTCGACTCCCAGATCCAGGTCGGTGATTCCGCCCGCGTCTTCTTTATCCTCCGGCGACACCTCTTCACTTTTCTGAAGCGCGTCGGAGCGCAAATCTTCAGGAGTCACCTGGGCCAAATCGTTCCGGCCCAGGTAATTGATGGCAAGCTCCCGGAAAATATAATCAATAGTCGAAGTCGACATGGAGATTCGGTCATTGCCGGTGACGATGCCGTTGGGCTCGAACCGGGTAAAGACGAACGCGTCCACAAATTCCTCGAGGGGGACGCCGTGTTGCAGGCCGAGGGAGATGGCGATGGCGAAGCAGTTCATCAGGCTGCGGTAGGCCGCGCCTTCCTTGTGCATGTCGATGAAAATCTCGCCAAGCGTTCCGTCTTGGTATTCACCGGTCCGCAGATAAACCTTGTGTCCGCCGACCACGGCTTTTTGTGTATATCCATTCCGGCGATGCGGCAGGGTATGGCGTTTGATGACCAGCTGGACCATTTCCTCCGCCACCTTGAGAGGCGTGCGTTCTTCCTCCTCGTCTTCCAGCGCGGACAGTTTGAAATCGTCCGCCGCCACGCTGTTGAGCGGCTGGCTGAGCTTCGATCCGTCGCGGTACACTGCCGTGCCCTTGAGCATCAGTTGCCACGACTGCATGTGGGCGGCTTCCACCTCCTTGACGGTCGAGCTGTTGGGCATGTTGATGGTTTTGGAAATCGCGCCGGAAATGAACGGCTGGGC
>JAPUGN010000152.1 GCA_027298165.1 Nitrospinota bacterium | reverse complement strand
GGATCTTCGCCGTGGTGCCTTTTTTCTCATCGAGGATGCGCACCTTGTAATCGAACAGGCTGACCTCTGCCAGTTCCGGATAGAACTTGGTCAGGGCCTTGCGCATGGCTTTGTCGAGGGCGTTGACGGGCCCGCGGCCTTCGGCGGCGGTCACCTCCTGCACGCCGTTGACGCGGATTTTCACCGTGGCCTCGGCGATGGGGGCCTCGTCTTCCTGGCGTTTTTCCACGATGACGCGGAACCCGATGAACTCGAAATGCTGAGTGCGTTCCCCGAGAGCGTCGCGCATCAGCAGTTCGAACGAGGCTTCGGCGCCTTCGTACTGGAACCCGAGTTTTTCTGATGCTTTCAACTGGTCCAGCACTTCCTGAATTTTGGGGTCTTTCGAGTCAACGTCCAACCCGAACTCCTTCGCCTTCTGCAAGATGTTGCTTTTGCCCGACAGATCGGATATCAGGATGCGCGTTTGGTTGCCCACCTGTGACGGTTCGACGTGCTCATACGTCTCGCGATTTTTCTGCATGGCGCTGACGTGGATGCCGCCCTTGTGCGCGAATGCACTTTTCCCGACATAGGGCTGATGGTTCCAATGCGCCTTATTGGCCAGTTCATCCACAAACGCGGAGAGTTCCTTCAATCCACGCATCTGTTCGTTGGAGATGCAGTCCATCCCCATTTTCAACTTGAGATTGGGGATGACGGAGACCAGGTTGCAGTTGCCGCAGCGCTCGCCGTAACCGTTGATGGTGCCCTGTACCTGGCCGGCGCCGGCCTCGACGGCGGTCAACGCGTTGGCGACGCCCATTTCCGAATCGTTGTGGGTGTGGATGCCGAGCGGTGTGGTGCAAACCCTGCGCACGGCTTCGAAAATGGATTTGATCTCCCAGGGCATCGTGCCGCCGTTGGTGTCGCACAATACCAGCCAGTCGGCACCCGCCGATTCGGCTTCCTTGAGCACCTTGAGTGCGTATTCCGGATTCTTTTTATACCCGTCGAAAAAATGTTCGGCATCGAACATCACTTCCTGGACATGCTTTTTCAAAAACACCAGGCTCTCGGACACCATGCGCAGGTTCTCGTCGAGGGTCGTAGACAGGGCCTCTTTGACATGCATGTCCCAGCTTTTGCCGAAGATGGTGACCACCGGGGTTTCCGCCTCCAGCAAACATTTCAGGTTGGGATCGTTGTTCGCCTTGTTTTTGGGCGAGCGGGTACTGCCAAAGGCCGCCACGCGGGCCTGCTGGAAGGAGGCCGCCTTCACCTTGGTGAAAAATTCCACGTCTTTGGGATTGGATCCCGGCCAGCCGCCTTCGATGTAGTGGATGCCGTTGTCGTCCAGCTTGTGGGCGATGCGAATTTTGTCCTCTACCGTAAAGGCGATTTCTTCCGCCTGGGACCCGTCTCTTAAAGTGGTGTCGTATATTTTGATGTTCTTCATATCAATCAATGCAATTGCGGTTCATGCCGTGGGCGAGGCGCCGGTGGTGGATTCGGGAATCGGCTCCGGTTCCTCGTCCAGCTTGAATTCGTCATGCAGGGCGCGCACCGCCTGCTCGGTCTTCGATTTCTCGATGATACAGGACAGCCGGATTTCCGAGGTGCTGATCATCATGATGTTGACCCCTTCATTGGACAAGGTGCTGAAAATCCTGGCCGCCACGCCGGAGTGACTGCGCATGCCCGCCCCGACCACGGAAATTTTTGAAATATCTGAATCCGATGTGACGTCCTTGGCTTCCACCTCCTTGCCCTTTTTCTGCATGATGGGCATGGCCTCCCTCAGATTCGAGGTAGCCAGCGTAAAGGAGATATCGGTGTGGCCCTCAGCGCTCACATTCTGGATGATCATGTCCACCGAAATGGAGGCGTCGGCCAGCGCGTTAAAGATGTTGGCGGCGATGCCCGGCTGATCCGGCACACCCATGATGGTGATTTTCGATTGATCCTTGTCGTGCATCACACCGGATACGACCGGTTGTTCCATATCAGGATTCTCCTGAATAATCCGGGTCCCTTCATCCGTTTCATCGAAGGAGGAGCGGACCACAATCGGCATGTTAAAATTATTGGCAAACTCGACACAGCGAATTTGCAAGACCTTGGCGCCCAGGCTGGCCATTTCCAGCATCTCTTCAAAGGATACCATATTCAGCTTGCGGGCATTGGGCACGATGCGGGGATCGGCGGTATAGACTCCCTTAACGTCGGTATAAATTTCGCACACATCGGCGTCCAAGGCCACTGCCAAAGCGACGGCGGAGGTGTCGGACCCGCCCCGCCCGAGGGTGGTCACGTCGCCCATTTTATTGACCCCCTGAAACCCCGCGCACACCACCACGTGGTTGGTTTTCAGGATATCGATGGCGCGGCCGGCGTTGATTTCCCGGATACGGGCGCGGGTATGCGTGCCGTCGGTTAACAGCCCCATCTGGCGCCCGGTCAGGGCCACCGCCGGACAACCCATGCCGTGCAAGGTAATAGACAGCAGGGCGCTGGAGATGCGTTCGCCGGAGGACAACAACAGGTCGATCTCCCGCCGCTCGGGATGGTCGGACAGCTCATGCGCCATTGCCAACAGCTTGTCGGTTTCCCCGGCCATGGCGGAGACGACCACCAGCACATCCTTGCCCGCGTCGCGGCTTTTCTTAATCCGCCGGGCGACGTTGCGGATGTCGTCCAACGTGCCCACGGAAGTACCGCCATATTTCTGTACGATCAGGTTGCCGCTCATAATTTTCCCTGCAGGAACGCTTCGATCAAAGCGGGGCCGGATTTGAAATGCTCCGACCCGTTCATTACGATTCCCTCGTCGAACTGTTCCACCGCATCCGCCCCCCGGGTTGAAGGATAGGCCACGAACGGAACCGGATCTTTTGTATAGCGCATGATGTTGACCGAGGTCATGTGGTTTTCCACCATCAGCAGGGTGAGATCTCCGTTTTCCTCCACTGCATCCATCAGGGGTCCGGCGACTTCCCGGTCGATATCCTCGATAGTGAGAATCGCGTCGTCGATGTTGCCGTGGAGCGAAGGCACTTCAGCGGCGGCGACGTGCAGAAACACCACTTCGCGGGTGACCCCCGCGTCCAGCGCCGCCGACACTTTGGCCCGATAATCCGTATCGGGGAAACCGGTGGCGCTCTTTACCTCCGGGGTGTGCATTCCGGCGGACTGAGCCATGCCTTTCATCAACAGGGAAGCGGTGACCACCGCTCCTTCTTTCCCGAATTTTTCTGTGAAGGCCGGCGGAGTTTCCCGTTTGTCGTTACCGTTACTGTTGCCCCAGAACCAGACGCTGTTGACTACATCATCGCCGTTTTTGGCGCGCTCCTGGTTGAACGGATGATTGTGCAGAATGATCTGCGCCTGGTTCATCAGATAAACCAGCTCCCGCGCCGCTTCGCCCTGCGGCATATGCTTGCGGATGCCTTCGCCGATCAACTCGTGAGGCGGAATCAGGCGTTCAGGCAGAGACGCATCTTTCATCACCATCAGGTTGTGATAACCGGCGCCGGGATGAAACGTCACCGCGTCCGGTATCTGCTCTTGGAGAGCACCCAATAGCAGTTGCGCATTGTCCGCGGATAACTGCCCGGCGGTGAAATCCTTCAGAATCATGTCGTTATGGCTGGATTGCAGGATGATGAAATCACAGCACAACGGCATCTCGTCGTCCTTCAGCTCCACCCCCAGGGCCCGGGCCTCGAAGCGCGCCGGCCCGAGGTTATAACGGACCGGGTCGTAACCCATCAGGGCCAAATACGATATCTCATTGCCAGCCGGCACATCCTCCGGGATCGTGCGCACCGAGCCGCACCGCCCCAGTGCCGTCAAACGGTCCAAGTTGGGGGTATCCGCCAATTGCAGGGGGGTCTGGTTGTTTTTTTCGGCAATCGGCTGATCACTCAGTCCATTGCACATAAGTACCATATATTTCATAGTCTTAGAAGCGATTCAGATGGGTGAGCGGGGTGCAGTTGGAATTATATCCTAAATGACCGGGAATTCCATGGCCAAAGGCCTGAAAAACTCACATTTCTAGCGGGTAACCGAACTGATGACAACATTGATTTACATCCAATGTCATTTTATTGTTGCCTTTATCCGGCCGATCCGTTCCAATTTTAGTATGCGGTGTGGGTTCCGGGACAGGAACCCGTTCCGCATTTTGAGTCGAAACCTGGGGGACAGGATGATCGACCGATTCTTAATCACGCCAAAATAAAACCTTTGCAGTCCGGCGAACGGCTGGTTCCGGCATGGATCGATACCGGCTCCTGGCTGGACTGGCGAGTGGGAATCCTGCTGGCCTTGCCGTTTTTCATCGCTTTCGGATGGACCCCCGGCCATTGGCCCGATGCCGCCGGGAACTCGGGTGGGACCCATATCCCCTTTCAATTTGCCGGGTATTATCTCGCGGTATTTTCCCTTTACTCTCTGTTGACCTCGATCGTGGGCAAACACAGCGCTTTCTGGGGGGCGTTGTTGATGGGTCTGGACCCCTGGTTCCTGGTCTCGCTGGGTGGAGGGATGTCCACGGGTATGGCGATCGCCGGTACACTCGGTGCCGTCGCCGGGCTGACCTGGGCGGCGAAGGCGCGGCGATGGATCGTCCCCATGATACTGTCCGGCCTGTTATTTTCCGCTGCCGTGAACGCCCATCTCTTCAGTCTGACGTACCTGCCGGTTCTGTATTTGACTTTCCTTTATATCAATCATGAAAACCAAAACCATCCGGCACTCAGGAGTTCGGCGTGGTTCGTTGCCGGAGCGGTGCTGGGAGGAATTTTTCTTTTCGATCCACACAGCCTGGCTCAGGCTTTTGGAATTTTTATTCAGCAGACCGGCGGCGGCGCACACAACAATTTCGCCGAGGCGTTTACTCTGGCGCAACTGCCTTCAATGTTTTATATGCATATCATGACGGCGGTCTGGTTGCTGAGTGCCGTCCTGTTGTTCACCGCCAAGGGACCTCATTCCGGTTTCGCGGCGTACTGGTCTTCGCGGTCGACCCGGCCTCATGGATTTTGCCTGTCGTTGTGTTTTATTTACGGGCTGATAATTTTGACGATGGAGTTCGGTTTGGAACTGAGTGTGCTGGGTACCGCGCCCTATGCCGGTTTCTGCCTGCCGATGGCTTACCTGGGCCTGGCTGGGGTGCTGGAACGCGGCGGCTTCCGGCATGAACAGTCGCACCGCCTCGCCGCGGCGTTGTTTTTAACATCCCTGACCCTGTTTTCATATCCGTTGATACAGTCGATGTTGACGCTTTGGTTGGACAATCAGTATCTGTGGGCTGTGTTGGTGTTGTGGATCGCCGTCCTCGCTGTGCTCTGGCAATTGCCCGCGATACGCAGGATCGAATACCGCCGCGCCACCGCTGTCGTTCTGTTGCTGTTGGCCGGATTTTTTCTGACCGGTCATGACAACCCGGTGTGGAAGAAAAACGGGTCTGTTGAATCCCCGCTCCAACTGACCCATGTTTCCGAAAAATCCTACGAGTAAACCCGGTAGTCGATGTGGGGGAAGATGTTGTCCTTCGATTCGATATCGGCCAGCCAGCTTTGATTGATCTTACCTTTACAAATTTCCTCATACAGCCGGTTAAAGCGCACGAGGTGATCCTGTGTGCGTTTCACGGCATAGTCGACCATCGTTCCGGCGAACATGATGAACGCCCAGTCGCTCGACTGCGCCAGTAATAACTCCCGCGCCGCCTGGTTGAGTGCGCGTTTCTCGATGCCGGTCGCCTGCGGGTTCTGTTGCGCCAGCTCCACCATCCGTTCCGCCGCCTTGTACAGGTGACGGTAGATCCAGTCATTTTTGTCGCTCAGCCAGTGTAGGTGATACCCCTCGTAGCCCCAGCTGGAAGCCGCGGGAGTGGCGCAGGGAATTTGCGAATGGCGTTTCAGATATTCTCTCGGCGTGATGAGGCCCACCACTTCCTGATTCCGGGCGATTTTGCGCAACAGAAAGTTGAGCCATTCCGGTCCCTCGTACCACCAGTGGCCAAACAGTTCGGCATCGTAAGGAGCGACGACGATCGGCGGGCGGTCCATCAGGTTTGCCAGGTGGTCGATCTGCCTTTGCCGGTTGAACAGGAAATCGCTGGCATGCGATGCCGCCTTGGCCTTGGCGTTTCTCGGCTGGTACGGCTCCTTGAGGTCCGTTGGCCCGGTGACGCGGTGATATTTGAAGCCGGTCATTTTGCGGTCGCCGGTGGCGGCGATGTAAGGGAGGATATAGGCGTGTTCGAGGTCGAATCCGATGTCCCGGTAATAATCACGGTAGTCGAAATCGCCGGGATAGCCTTCCTCGGAACTCCACACCTGTTTGGAGGATTCCGCATCGCGCCCGAAGGCGGCCACACCGTTGGGGCAAAGCACCGGGGTGTGTACGCCGTGCGGCGGCCGGGTGTCGGCGTGCAACAGGCCGTGTGTGTCCACGAAGAAATAGTCGAGCCCCGCTTCTGCCAAAAATTCTTCGAGGCCCGGCTGGTAGGCGCATTCCGGAAGCCAGATACCCGAGGGCCGGACACCGAGATGTTGCTCATGGGCCTGCACCGCCACCTGGATTTGCGCCCGCACCGCGTTGGGGACCACGGTCATCAGCGGCAAGTAACCGTGCGTGGCGCCGCAGGTGACGATCTCCAGATGCCCGGCTTCCATGAAATCGCGGAAGGCCTGGATCAGATTGTGCCCGTAGCGGTGAACGAACAGGTCGCGCGCTGCGCTCAACTTGTCGTGGTACATCCGGGCCAGCGGCTGAACATCCGGTTGCCTGCGGGTGCGTTTGATCTCCTTTTCAGCCAGCTCCAACGAGCGGTCAAAAAACCGCACCGTGCGTTGTTGCAGCAGGCTGTCGCTCAGCATGGACAAAAGGGGTGGCGACAGGGACATCGTCAGTTTAAAGGGCACGCCATCCCGCACCAGGCCGTCGAACACCTGGATCAGCGGAATATAGGTTTCGCTGATGGCCTGAAACAACCAGTCCTCTTCCAGAAAATCCTTATGCTCCGGGTGCCGGACAAAGGGCAGGTGGGCATGCAGAACCAGCGCGAGGTAACCTTGGGTCATGGTCACGGTCCTTTAACGGGACCGGGACGACGGGGGTTTGAAAAAGCGGGTACCCCATCTCTACAAGACGCTGTGCCCAGGGACGCGGCGGTATCCGACGGATGATCCCGCGGCAGGATAACGGGATTCGATTGGGCCGTGGCGTGGAACCACCCAGAGGAATCCACCACGCCGATTTCCACGACGAACCGGGCGCCTGGACGGTCAAGGTCGAGGTAATAACTGCCGTCCTTTACATTGATGTCCACGTCGAAAAACGCACCTTTTACCGGGTGGAGCGTTGCGTCATACACCCGCAGCATCCAGCGTGCGGATTCTCCGCCGGGCGCCAGTTCGCGCATCCGTTTCGGATCGAGATCCCAGTAGACGTAGGCCCAGTTGGGGTCGCGCGCCAGCACCACCAACCGGTGATCGCCGTAACGGTCGGGCAAACCGGTTCTTAAAGGCTGGGAAACCGGTGCCGATGGGGTAGTCTTCTTCGTGCGGGCGGTTTTTCTGATTGTGGTGGCAGATTTCTTCGCCGTGGTTTTTGTGGTTTTGCGCTTAGCCGGATGGGTTTTGCGCGTGGTTTTGGAGGTCTTGGCGCTCTTTTTTTTGGCAGGTCCCAGCGTCTTTCGTTTTTTTGTGGTAACTTTTTGTTTGGTTTTTTTCTGCGCCTCGATTGTGCGCAGGCCTTTTTTGAGGGCTGTCACCAGATCTTCTTTCAGCAGGCCGGCCTTCACGGGAATTTTTTTGCGCCGGGCAAGCGCCGTTAATTGGATCTTGGTCATTTTCCGGTAATCGGGAGTTTTCACCATGGATTGCAGTCCTGAAAAATATACGTTATTTTGTTACCGTTGGACCGGTCTGCCCGGGTAATCGAGGATTTTTGAATGGTTTTCAATGGGCGTTTGGGACAGATCTTTCGAAATCGGCTACCCTTGGGTGTATTTTACATGTTTTTTTTGTAGCGTATAGGAATTGAATCGTTTCTAATTATAAAAAGAGAACAAATTGAAATCATTCAATCACCTGTAATCAGCCGCCGCACAGTTCAGCGGGAGACCCTCACGGAGCTATGTACGAAGTCAATCCCATATGCAAGGACGGTAAACCGCTTTCCCTGAAGACCGACGGGCATTTGCGCATAGTGTTCATCGGCGTGGGGTCGGCTTTCGCCAAACGGACCCGCCAATCCAACATTCTGTTGATCCAGGGGGATCACCATGTGCTGATCGACTGCGGCACGCAGGGACCCCTGGCGCTGGACGATCTCGGCTTGAGTGTGCGGGACGTGAACTGTTATTTCCCCACCCACAGCCACGCCGACCATATCGGCGGCTTCGAGGAAATCATGCTGATGAACCGGTACGGCGAACCCCCGAGCCAGCCGAAATTGATCATTCTGCGCGATTATCAGGACCTTTTGTGGAGCAAAAGCCTGGCGGGCGGCGCGGAATACTGTGAAGCCAAACAGGGCCGGTCGCTCCAGATCACCGACTTTTTCGAAATTCTGCGGCCCCGCACCATCGAGGCTTACGGGCGCAAGTGCTGGGTTATCCAATACGGGCCGATCGAGATGGTGATCATTCGGACCCGTCATTTTCCGGACAGTGCACTCAGTGTTGATGAATCCCAATGGTGTTCCGGCGTATTCATCAACAAGCAGGTATGGATTTCCGGCGATACCATGTTCGACCGGGAATTCCCCGAGCGTTTCAGCCGGGAGGCGGAGCTGATGTTTCACGACTGCCAGTTGTTTCAGGGAGGCGTGCACGCCTCGTACCAGGAGTTGATGACCCTGCCTCGGGAAATCCGCGAAAAGATGTACCTCTATCATTTTGGGGACAATTGGGACCGTCCCGAAAGCTGGGTCAAGAACACCGACAAATTTACGGGTGATCCCCTGGAAGACGGTTTTCTGGGCTGGACGGACCAGCAAGTAGCCTTCGATTTTTATTGAAACCGGGCCCTACGCCCTCCCCGACCCGCACCTGGCTTGGCCGATCCGCATTCTGTGCAATCCAATTGATTAGAGGCCAATTAGCAGCACCCACCCAAACGCCCCGCTGACTGACCCAAAATGCCGCGTTGAGCCAAATAATCCTTTTAAATCAAATAATTGTGCGGTGAAAAATATTTCTTTTAATTTTTAAGGTTTTCAGTGATACTACTAAAACTAGATACATTAACATTACTTGTAAGCTTTCGGAGGCACTGATGAGCTGTTTTTTGATGATCAACAGTTGGGCCGGGTCCGATCAGGAAATGGCCACGGAGAAAATGGCCCGTGTATTTCGTATGGGCCAAGAGGAGGCGAGCCCGATCGTCGACAATCTGGCCAACGGCAACCCCTGGCAGTTCGATCACCAGGTTTCCGACCGGCAGTCGGAAATGGCGGAGCCGTATCTGAGAAATTTGGGTTTTGATGTTGAACGCATTCCCGTGATTGGCGACGACGGCATGGGCATGCCCATGCAAGGTTCCAGCACGGGCAAAACAGGTTTCTTCGCCAAAATCAAAAACCTGTTCAAGAAAAAACGTTAATTCCCCTGGCAGGCCATGCGCCCGCAGTATTTATTTTGATGGCTTCAAACCACAGGTGAACAATGGGTTGTTTTCTGGAATTGAATGCTTTCGCCGGCGAGAACCATGAGACCGCCGCGAAAAAACTGGCCTTGATGTTTCGCATGGCGCCCCAACAGGCCCAATCGATCATCGACAAAGTGGCCAAGGGCCAGGTGTGGCGTTTTCAGAAAGAGGTTTCTGATCAGCAGGCGGTGGTTGCGGAAAATTATCTGAAGGCCATCGGCTTTCAGGTGCAACGTTCCGGGCAAGCGCAGGAAGAATCCTATGAGATCGCGGAAACGGTGGATTTGAGTGACGACTCCGACGTGGCTCCCGCAGCCGAGGCCCCTCCCGAGCAACAACCCCAACAAACCATCCAAAAAAGTCAATCGAAAGCGCTGGCCGCCCAATCCCCTGCCGGGAAATCCCTGCATTTTGGATTCCACGGCACCGGCGGCGGGCTGATCAAAATCCAGCTGGTGAACTGGATATTGAGCATGATCACCTTCGGGATTTACTATTTCTGGGGCAAAACCAACGAGCGCCGTTACCTGTGGGAACAAACGTCTTTTACCGGGGACCGCTTTTTTTATCATGGCACCGGTAAGGAATTATTCAAAGGCGCGATGATTTTCAACGTGCTCTTAATCGCTCTGTTCGCCGGGGTGGCCGTGCTTGAAAAAATGCTCGGATCGCAAATGGCAGGGGCAGCGCAAGTCATTCTGATGCTGGCCATCTGGGTGGCGATTCCCGTAATCCTGGTGGGCGCGTTCCGCTACCGGCTGTCCCGAACTGCCTGGCGCGGCATTCGGTTTTCATTCCGCGGGTCCCGCAAAGAGGCCATCGGACTTTATGTGAAAGGGTTCCTTCTGACCTTTTTAACACTGGGCCTGTATTGGCCGTATTTCACCATCGCCAGGCGCACCTTCTGGATGCGCCATTCCCATTTCGGCAACAAGAATATTCAGTACGAGGGTGACGGCAAGGATATTTTCAATCAGTTTATGATTTCCGTTCTTCTGGTTCCCCTGACGTTCGGGATATACTGGTTCTGGTACCAGGCCTTTCTCGCGCAATACCATTGGAGTCGAACCCGGTTTGCCGGGGGCACTTTCAATTTCGGCGCCACCGGCGGGCAGATGCTTACCCTCAACCTGGTGAATCTTCTTTTACTGGTGGTCACCCTGGGGTTTGCCTATCCCTGGGTCGTAGTGCGCAACCTGAATTTTGTAACGCAACATCTCACGATTGACGCCAACATGCAGTTGGACAAGGTGGTGCAGGATGCAAAACAGAGTGGCGCCCTGGCAGAAGGGGCTGCCGACGGAATGGATATCGACATGGATTTCGGAATTTAACCCCTCCATCGCTTACAGGTCCAGATGCCTCCTTCCTTGATGGAGTTCGAAGGTTTCTATTATGACGGAAAAAGCCCCCAACGGCATCCCGTCAAGCTGCGTCTCAATCCCCAGCACCTGCACCTGATTTTCCCAGACAAACCCCTGTTATCCTGGCCGTATTCGGGACTGCGGATGACGCGAACCGGCTCCGACGGCCCGATTCGGCTGGAGCGGTTCATCGTCAAAAACGAGGTGACTCCCCGGTCGGTGGTCATCGAGGACCCCGAATTTGTGGCGGAAGCGCACCGCGTGGCACCGGGTGCACTGGGTTCGTTTCTGGCGCCACCCCAACGGCGGAATTTACGACGCGCGCTGATCGTGCTGGCGCTGGTCATCATTCCTCCCTTGTTTTTCGGCATCTGGAAGTTCGGCCTGCCGGTGTTGTCCGACACTTTTGCGGGCAACATCCCGGTGGCGTGGGAGGAGAAGCTGGGGGTGACGGTCTATGAAACCATGTTTCAGCCGCCACTCAAGGAACCGCCGCCTGAATTGCGCAAGGCGCTGGACGTCATTTCCGAGCGGCTGTTGACCGCCGTGCCCCACCAGCCTTATAAGTTTCATATTTACGTTCATCCGGGGAACATGGTCAACGCTCTGGCCCTGCCCGGCGGCACGGTGGTGGTGTTTCAGGGATTGATCAATGCCTCAAAGACGCCGGAAGAGCTGGCGGGAGTGCTGGCGCACGAGTATCAGCACGTGTTGCTCAAGCATTCCACACGCGGTATCATCCGGCAGATGGCCGTCACCATTGTGCTGGCGGCGATGTTGGGGGATTCCAACTCAGCTCTGGCGCTCATCCTGGAAACGGCGGGAGAACTTGAGGCCCTTAATTTTAACCGGGGCATGGAGACCGAGGCGGATAAGGAAGGCATGAAAATGGTGTTGGCGTCGGGGATCGATCCGCAGGGGATGGTCCGGATATTCAAGAAGCTGGAAGAAGAAGAACTGCGCATGCTGGGCATGGACAAAAAAGACGGTGAAAATGGCGAAGAGGGTGAAAAAGAAGTTCCCGGCTGGATGCGCCTGCTCTCCACCCATCCCGCCGGCAAGGACCGTGTGGCCATGCTGACCCGGATGGCCGAGGAATCGACTCCCAATATCCGGCCACTCCTGCCGGATGTGGAATGGACGCGCATGCACCGCAAGGCGAAAAAAGCCCAGCTCGGTTTCTGATCCCAACGGAGAATTCATGATAGTGGTTACTGGCGGCGCAGGGTTTATCGGAAGCGCCCTCGTTCATGGCCTCAACCAGCGCGGATGCACGGACATCCTGATCGTCGATATTGAGGATCACCCGGAAAAAAAGAATAATCTGGCGCCGCTTAAATTTTCCCGCCGCATCGATCCGGACACGTTTCTCGCACAGGTGCGGGACGGGTCCCTGACGGGAGTCGACAGCCTGTTCCACCTGGGCGCCTGTTCCTCCACCACGGAAACGGACCTCGATTTCCTCGCCCGCAACAATGTCCAGTTCACCCAACATCTGGCGCGCTATTGTCTGGACCGGGACATACGGTTTATCTACGCGTCGAGCGCGGCGACCTACGGCAACGGACGCCAAGGTTATTCGGATGATGAGGCCCAACTGCCAAAGCTAAAACCGCTCAACCCTTACGGACAGAGCAAACAGGATTTCGATCTGTGGGCCAAGCAGGAGGGGGTGCTGGACCGGGTGGTGGGTCTCAAGTACTTCAACGTGTTCGGCCCCAATGAGTACCATAAGGAAGACATGCGGAGCATGGTGTTGAAAGGCTACGAGCAGATTCGCGAGTCCGGCAAAATCCGCCTGTTCAAATCCTATCGACCCGAATACGGCGACGGGGAACAGGTGCGCGACTTTATTTATGTAAAAGATGCGGTGGCGATGACGCTGTTCTTCCTGGACCATCCTGAGATCTGCGGGCTGTTCAACGTGGGCACCGGGCAGGCGCGCTCCTGGAACGATCTGGCCCGCGCTTTGTTCGCAGCGATGGACCGGAAGGTGAATATTGAAATCATCGAGATGCCCGATGCCATACGGAAGCAGTACCAGTATCACACCTGTGCCGAGTTCGGCAAAATTCAGGCCGCCGGGTATCAGCGTCCGTTCCTGCCTCTGGAACAGGCGGTTCACGATTACGTGGTCGGCTACCTCATCCCCGGAAAGCATCTGGCGTCCTGATCGGGCCGGCCCCCAAGTGCCGGGCCGCTTATGGATTGGGTTCCATTCCGGCACCGCTTTTGATACCCTTCCCAACAACCTTTAACCACGGATGTGCCAGGAAACCCCATGGACGATTTTTCTGAAGATGCGCTGGTTGCCTTTCTGGAAGATAATAGAGAACAGACCGAAGCGGATACGATTATAAAAAAAGGGGAGAGCATCCTGGCGTTGTTGAAGAATCGGCTCAGCCTGCCCTCCATGGCTCATATGGAGTTGTCGCGTGTGGACTTGTGCGGCGCCGACCTGACCTATTGCGACCTGTGCGGGGCGAATCTGGAAGAGGCCCTGTTGATCGGTGCTTCGCTTTCCCAGGCGGACTTGATGGATGCCAATTTTACGCGGGCCAACCTGGGCGGCTCTAATTTTTTCAACTCAGATATGAGCAACGCGCTCTTTGCTGGGTCCAACCTGGCCAAGGTGGATTTTACCGAAGTGAATGCCGAGGGCGCCAATTTTACCGAAGCGGACATCGGCCACGGGTCTATTATGATGGACGCCAAACTGGCGGGTGCGGATTTTACCAGGGCCGTGATGACGGGCGCCAAACTGAAGACGGCCGATTTGACCGGCGCCAAATTGATCGGGACGGATTTGCGCGGGGCGGAAAATCTGACCGTCGAGCAACTGCGCTCTGCCCATATCGATCCCACCACCCGCCTGCCGCTTTACATGAAAATCAATTGGCTCAACGATCGGGAATACGAGTGTCACATCAACGAAGACTAGCGCATTCGGCAGAACCGTCCAGCCATTTTATTTCTTCTGCAGGAAGTCGGACAATTTGTCGAAGGTGGCGTCGAAGTATTCGTGCGAATAGGTGATGCCGTTGTGATGCAACAATTCCTCAAGGTCGTCCGGAATTTCTTTTTTGGTGGGATATTGAAATTCATCCACGATGAGGGGAACGATATTCCGGTCTGTCATGATAGCGTGGGCGATTTCCCGCCGTAGCCAATCCTCGTGTTCTTCACACCGGTCCATGGAGCCGGGTGACAGCACCACCACGAAATTGGGCACCGATTCAATTTCCCGCAATAGACGTTCGCCGAACTGTTTCGGTCCCAGGTCGTCCACATCCAGAAACGACAGGTGTCCTCTTTTCTTCAACTCCGACTGAACGATGCGCGCCATGATGGAACCGGTCTCCCGGCGATAGCTGATGAAGGTGGTTTTTTTCTCCACCGGTTTGGTGCCGAGGATCCGGGTCCCCTCGGTCGCCATTTCCGGTTGTACTTTTTTGATGGCGTCGACGATCCGGTGATCCGACAGAACCGCCAGCGAAGCACTGAAGACGCCCAGAAATCCGCCCATCAATATATCCGGCAGCCAGTGAATCCCGAGCGTGAACGAGGACAGGATCACCGCCGAACCCAAGAAGAAAACCGGGTACCGAAATTTGGACCGGTAGCGGAAGCAGACGAAAATCATGACCAGTGAAAAGGCGGCGGGCAAGCTGGGGAACGAGTTGTCCAGCGCCTTAAACGACCGGTACAGCTCGATCCACCGGGTGGACCAGGCATCGGAGAGCAGGAGGGCATCCGCCGGCGGGAAGGCCCAGCGCTCCGGCACCGGAAACACGATAAAAAATACCAGGGCGATCAAATAACTGAATGCCAGTCCCAGCGTCAAAACCCGGAAAGGCGTGATCTCCCGCCGGAACAGGAGGCCGATAACGACGGCCAGTAACAGCAGGGGAAACACCACGTAGTAGGCGATGGAATGGGCGGCGACCACCCCTTCCCCGAGTCCCACGAAGCGCGAAAAATCCAGCCCTCCTTCCAGTTCCGTGAACACCTGGGCGATGGCATACCCTTTATCGACCTGCGCCGGAGTCTGGAGACTGTTCTCCAACTGGGTCTCGGTGTAGTTCACCACGAACAGCGTGAGCAAAATGAAGAGCAACCCCATCCGGTTATTTAAAATGCGGTGATTCATGATTTTTCTTCTTTAAGCAGAGCGGGTGTTTTGGGCCGAATGATCACCTCGACCAGCGCGAACAGAGCCGCCAGGCCGAACAGCCCGATCAATATTTTGGTGGTCAATTTATAAGCGCCCCCGGCCTGCGGGGTGCGTTCCAGAAAGACCCGGTAAGCCACATTGCTCAGTGGCTCAAACCCGTAGTTCCCGTTCTCCTTTTTGGGCAAGCCCTTTCCTTCAAGTTGAAAGGAATAAAAATCCGATTGTGTGACCTCCACATTAAAGGGCGTGTCCACATTATATTCGTGGGTATTGAAATTGAGCCAGGTGATTTTTTGCACTTTCAAGGGTTGCCCCACCGGGATTTGAAAATCCACGTCGCGGAGCACCCGCGGGGTTTCGTTGTCCATCAGCCAGATATAACGGATGCGGTGCATTTTTTGTTCGATCACCCGGCTGATCTGCGCGGCCAGGTGCTGCATGTCTCCCTGGCGGTAGACCACGGAGAATTCCTGGGTCAGGCCCGAGTCCAGAATGGTGCTGGTCAGCAGGAGGGAATGATCGTGTCTGGTTTCCAGCGTCCAGAGGACGTCGAACGCGCTGTGGTCGTCTTCATTGAAGAGCACCATCTCCGGTCCGGCAGAGCGCACCGCCTGGCGGGCCGCCTCCAGATGTTGTTCCTCAATGCCGGTATTTTGTTTTTGTGATTTGCGGATATTGATGGCCACCGGGTGCGGAATGGTTTTGGCGAGACGCCGCAGGTTCGCCAGCGATTTGCGCGCCTTCGGGCTGGCGTTAAAATCCACCCACTTCAGAATGTCTCCCAGGTCGATAGCGGTGACTTCCATCTTGCGCAGGGTTTCCACTATTTGCGCCTTGATGGCTGGGTCGAACGGTTTGACCACCACCAAAAGGTCATTGGGCGTGGAGTAGGGCAGTGGGATGAATTTGAGATCTTCATCGACCTCAAACCGGTTTTTAATGCTTTCCCGCACCGCCGCGAACTCGATCTTCTGTTTTTTAACCAGCGGAATCAAGTCAGCAACGGTCATCGAGTTCTGCGGCGCCAGGCCGTGAATGGTGATGAATTTGGGGTTGGTTTTGGATTGCGACGGCACGGAAAAGATGCCCTGCTTCCCGAAGAACAATGACGGCAGAAAATGGCCCGAGGTGCTGAACTTGCTGGGATAGACAAACCGCGGCGGGAGTTCTCTTTGTTTCAGGAGTTGGACGAAATCCTGCGTCTGCGTTTTCGGGTTGTTGACATGGCGGACAAACTCTTCCGGAGCTTCCTCTTTTTCATAGCCGAAATCCTTGTGGACGACGAAATAATGATTGCTGGTGACGCTCCTGGATTTTTTGCTCAAGTACGTCCCCACCACTTCCATGTTCGCGCCCAGCATCTCCGCCACCACAAAAACGTAAGGCGTGACCCGCGCCAGCAGGGGTCCCTGTTTTTTCGCATCCCAGTTCCGCAGGGTGTCGACCGCCACCTCGTACCTCACGTTCTGTCCTTCAAAGGTCAAAGGGATTTTACCGCGCAAATAATCCAGAAGTTTCTGGTCGGCTTTCTGGGTTTCCGCATCCGGAGCCACCGACAGGAATTGAATGGAGACCCTCTCTTGGGCCGGCGCGGTGGTGGCGGACACACCACTCCACACCAGAGCCAGTGCCAGCACACATGTGAGTCGACGCCACTTCATGTTAATGCTCTCCCAGATGATACATGCGGATGCGTCCGAAATTTTTGGGCAGGGGATGGTTGCCCACGTATTCGCACCGGTAGGTCCCGGCCGCTTCCATCGACAAAAGAGCGGCAAACGGCTCCGTCACGTAGACCGAACCCACCGGCGTGCAGGGTTCCAGCCGCGCCGTTTTAGTAACGTGGGTTCCGAAATATTCTTTTTTACGAAGGATTGGATTGAACCCCTCAAAAATCGGGCCGACGTGCGCGGCGACCCGTAACCCCAAATCCTCCGGCAAATTCATCTCGGCCAGCTCCTCGTCCGAGAAGATTCGGGCCAGTTCCAAGGAAACCCGGGCCGCCGACGAAACGGAATCTATCACCAGATAAATCGAGTCGCCCCAGGTGTTGGTGAACAGGATTTCCCCGGAGTGGTCTTTGAGAATCCGTTCGAGGTGATGAAACCATTTGGAAATAAACTGCGGCAGTTGTTTTTCCTTGAGACTGCCGTAGCCTTTGACGTCCGCAAAAATCATGGCCTTCATGTGGCGCTTCAGTTCGATTTTTTGGGTGACAGGAACCGGCAACGGCGCCACCCCCTTGGAGCGGGGCTCGGGCACCGGGATCACCAGATTGCGTTGACCCAACCCTTCCCACAGGTTCATGGCGGCGGCGGTGCCGCCGGGGCTGGCGGAGGGGTGACCGTTCCACAATACCACTTGGTAGGCGCGCGAGCCCAGGGTTTGCGACCGCAGATACGCCAGGCCCATGATCTGCTGGGAGCAGTCTGTGTACAACAGGTCGTAACCGGTGTAGGCGTCTTCCACAATGTGATACACCGAAGCGGCGCGCTCCAGCGCCCGATCAAATTTTTCCTCCCATGCTGGACCGGCGGGGGTGACCGAAGTGCGTTTGAACTCTTCCTGGGAGAAGGGGAGGATCACGTTCAATTCTCCGCCCTGGTCCAGAATTTCCTCCGCGATCATCAGGTCCGTACCGCAGGCCAGCGACCCGAAGGCGATTTTTATATTATGCTGTTTCAGCAGGCTGCGAATCTGTTCCCGGAGCATGCCCTCATCCGCGGGGTCGATGCCCGGCGATTTCCCCATACCGTGAATGGTTTGGCCCATGAACGCGATGACCGTGGGCGGCCGGATCGCTTCAATGCAATCGGTCGGTACCCCCCGGTGTTCGCAGATCAGGGACAGCTGTTTCCAGGTGGTGCTCAATTTGCCGTAATCGTGAGCGTGGCTCCGGCAGGCTTGGACCAGGGCCGGGCCGACTTCGTCGTTTTTCCCCAACAGCAGATTCGCTTCGGCGCGCGTGACGTCCAGAAAGTAATCCTCACTGCCGCCGGAGGAGGCCACCGGCCCGCACAGCGTCAACACTTCCTCAGCCAGGCGACGGCAGGCGCTCTGGTCGCCGATGATCAACGACAGGGTGGCGGCGTTGATGGCGGGATAGTAATTGTTGTTGATGCGATAGGCCTCAAGATATAGGTCGCGCGCTTTTTTGCCCAACTGCGTTTTGATGCCGGGTTCCTTGGCTTTTAAAAATTGATCTTTGTACAACCGCGCTTCCAGCGAAATGTTGTCCTCGGTGGGCGGCAGGATGACTTTAATTTTCCGGTACCAGTGTTCCGCCTGGGTGGTGGCGCCACTGCGCGCCAGACTGAGCACCGCCAGATGCGCCAACGTGGGGTCGGCATTCTGCGGATCCTCCAGGGCCTTACAGGCCACGTCATAGACCCCGACGAAATCTCCCTTTTTTAATAGCTCGCGCGCCTGGCAAACGAGCGACTCCGTCTGCATGCCCCAGAAACCT
>JAPUGN010000151.1 GCA_027298165.1 Nitrospinota bacterium | reverse complement strand
GGCCGGTGATCTTGTGCAGTCTCCGGGCGATGTCCTCGCCGCCTTCCAGAATGGTCTGCGCTTCGCCGGAAGGCACGAACATCATGCGGATGGGATGTTGGGCGGTGCCCAGACGGTCCGCGGCGGTGGCCGGCGAACAAGGAACCAGCAAAAAGCACAGGGCCAGAACCCGGCACCCGGTCTGGTAAAACAATTTTATGGAAGGACCCCGTCGCCGCATCACCCATCTCCTTTTCGGGAGAAACGTTACCATACCTGGCGGGGATTTTCTGGCCGTGCGCAAAAAAAAGGGCAAAGCGCCATTCGCGCTTTGCCCTTTTTACAAACTTGAAAATTTACTTCATAAATTTCGTTTGAATGTACTTGATGACATTCCAGATATCTTTATCCTTGAGAGTTTTCTGAGGCACCATGCCGGTTCCCTTCGAGCCCTTCTGGATGATAAAGAACATTTGACCCGGAGTGACTTTTTTCATGGTTTTCTTACAGGTGAAGTTGCGGGGTTTCGGGGTTAAAGCCATACCCAGTTTTCCCATGCCGTCGCCTTTGTCGCCATGACACATTTTGCACGCCATGGGTTTGGCGGTCTTGTCATAGATTTTTTTGCCTGCGGCGGCATCCGCTTTAGAGGTCATATCTTTTTTGTAGAGACTGGAGGGAGCCTTTTTGGTCTTTCTCTTTTGAGGGCACTTGGCTTTGGCGGCTAAAGCCGTATCGACCATAAACGCCATCAGCACGACAATAACAAGAAACACGACAGATTTTTTCATCGGTGTTATCCTTTCAAAGGTGTTGAATTAAGATATATCAAACCAAACGGTAAACACTAAAAACCGGAATAATCAATTGGGGGTACGGGCCCAATAGAGGCCTCTCAAAACCGCGCGCAATACCGACAAAAAAAGAGTGCTAAATTATATTAAAATTTGAACTTGTGTCAACCCAAAACTCCCGAACAGGCCGGTTTTCATAATCCGCCACACCGAGGCAACCCTTTAAAATTCACCCTATCCGGTAAATCGGTATAAAATAAGAACTAAGGTGCATTATCCGGGGTTTGACCGTCCTCTGAAACTCCCACCGATTTTAAAAACCCAATTGCCCTCCATGGACCTGATCCTTTTCACAATCCTTTTTTTGGCATTTTTCCTGCTAGGGGAAACCCTTGCCCGATTCTGGCAACCGGCCTATTCCGATGGGCTGGAGCGGCTGGTGTTCCACACCCTGCTGGGTCTGGTGACGGTCTCGGGGGTGACCACGGCGCTGGCGTTTGCCGGGCTGATCTATCCGGTTACCGGGTGGATCGTTCTGGCAGTGATATTTCTGGCCTCGGCCAAAACCTGGCCGCTGCTCTGGCAGGAGGTTTCAGCCCTGCGGCCCGGCCTCGGGACATTGTTTGGCAAGGAGCAGCCGGACCGGGAGTTTCTCGGGTTCTGCGGGTTGGTGCTGGCCGCGCTGGTCGTTCTGGCGCTGATTCTGGCCCTGGCACCGCCGGTGAAAACCGACGCACTGGTCTACCACCTGGCCCTTCCCAAGACGTACCTCGAAAATCACGGAATCATCAACCTGCCCAACAGCATGTATTCGTTTTTTCCCCTGCTGTTCGAGATGGTGTTCCTGTTCGCGCTGACTTTCGGGGTGGAGTCGCTCCCGGCGTTGTGCGGGCTGGGGATGGCGTTTCTGCTGCTTTTGGGATTGATGGTTTATTGCCGGCAATACCTGTCGCCGCGCCTGGCGGGGTTCGTACCGGTGCTGTTTTTCTGCACGCCGACCTTTTTTGAAATATCGGCCTCAGCTTATGTCGATCTGGCGCTGGCGGGATTCATGTTTTTCACCTTTTACTCCTGGGACCGGTGGCGGGAAACCCGCCTGCCCTTCTGGTTTTTCTACATGGCGGGGTGCGCCGGCGCGGCCTGGGCCACCAAACTGACGGGATTGATCGTGCTGCCGCTGGCGGTGCTGGGCATCGCGCTCACCGGGCGTGCGGACAACAACCCGACGCGGGTGGTGAAACAGATCCTGATCTTCGGCGGCATCGTTTTCCTATTTATGGCACCGTGGTGGATGCGCAATTTCCTGTATTCCGGAAATCCGTTGCTGCCGCTGTTGATGCCGCTTTTGGGCGGGGAGGACCGCGTCAACTGGGACGCCGAACGGGCGCTGATGTTCGATCAGTATGTCAAACTGTTCGGCATGGGGCGGGGAGTGTGGGATCTGATGCTACTGCCGTACAACCTCACGTTCCACGCCGAGCCGGATTCGCTGAAGTTTGACGGGCGGATCGGTATCGTGTTCTTCCTATTGATTCCTGCTCTCATCGCCGGGTTATGGAAACCCCGTTCCACGCGTGTAGCGGCCCTCGGCGTGTTTGCCGGGGTTCTGCTCCTGTTCTGGTTCGTTTATTTCCAGTACGTCCGTTTCCTCGCGCCCGCTTTCACGGCTTTGACACTGTTGTACGTCGCCGGACTGGAACGGGCGACGAGACCCATCTCTCCTGATGACAATGCGTTGTCACGTGTATTGAAGAAGGTTCTGCTGGGTATGGTGGCGTGCGGGGTATTATTCAATCTCAGCTTGATATGGGAAACCTGGCACAAGAAAAACCCCGGCCTGTTTGTGGCGGGGCAGGAAACCCGCGACGCATATCTGTCCCGCAATATCCCGCGGTATCCCATGTATCAGGCCATGAACGGGCTGGACCCGAAAACGAAGGTGCTGCTGGTTTATATGCGCAATCTGGGTTACCTTGCCGAGCGGCCGTTTCACAGCGACAGCGTGTTTGAAGCGCACACCCTGCAGGCGATGCTGGCGCGGGACGCCTCTCCCGAAGGCCTGCTCGGCCAATTTCAATCTCTCGGCATCACCCACCTGATGTTCGACCGCAATTTCGTGTTCGGTAAGGATGCGGCATTCTCTCCGGCCGGCCGGTCCGCGCTGAATCGGTTCTTGAAAAATCGCGCCCGGTTGGTGAAACAGTCGGGTGATTTTTTTCTCTACCGGCTGGTATTGGACTAATCAGAGTTTTCCTCTATAATTCGAACCACTCTTTAGAATTGGAGATATCCACCCCCTTGCCCCGCTTTGATCAGTTCAGGGGATCAGGTCATGCACAGTCCTCCCGCAACCGGGGGAGACAGGAGAAATATAGGATGGCACGTTTGGAAGGTAAAAACATATTGATTATTATTCCGAAAGATTATTACGACGAGCAGGAGTTGGAGATTCCTTTAAAAAAATTTCGGGAAGAAGGAGCGACCGTGCGCATCGCTTCCAGCAAACTCAAGGAAGCGGTCGGCATGAAAACCGGCCGGGTCATGCCGGATTTGATCGTTGTCGATGCCATGGAGGGCATCACGGGAGACAGTTACGTGACCAGCAGCAAAGGCACGCGCCAGGTTCTCGGCGTGTTTCACGCGGTGGTGATCATCGGCGGACGCGGCACCCGCAAACATGTGTGGACGGACAAGCTGGTCCGGCTGTTGATCATGGACCGATTTAGAAGCGCTATGGTGATCGCCGGCATCGGGCAGGGTGTGCCGGCGTTGGGGGTGGCGGGTCTGCTGGAAAATATCGAAGTGGCGGCGCCCCATGACAAACACACCCTCCCGGAACTCGACAAAGCCGCGGCGATTCTGGTCGAAGAAAACCTGGTGGTCCATGACAATATCATCACAGCGGTGGGGGCCGAAGTGGCGGAGGAATTCGCCGAGGCCATCATTGAAGCGGTGATGAAGACGAGCAAAAAATAGGGGAAGTCGTTTGACCCGCTCCTGCCCGGAGGGGGAATGGGTTGACCTTTAACGGCTTTCGGTAATCTCCTGGCACAATTCAGGGTTTGAAATTTGCTCCGGGCCTTGCCCGGCGCCCCATCCATGGGGCAACGACACCCTTCCTAAAGGCCGAGCTCATCATTTTCCTTGTCCTTGTCTCTCTTGGACTGAATGATTTTGAGGCGAATCTTGAAGGCGGTGTTTAATTCCTTGACGATTTTTTCTTGGGCGTCGGGAAAATGGACTTTCTGGTTGAAATCATTCAGAGGATGATCTTCCAGCAGTTTGGCGAAGGCCTCGTCGTAAAAAGGGCGGGTAATCTGCACCACGGAATCCAGAGAAACGGAAATCCGCTCGTATTTATCCCAGTTGTCGAGAATATGTTGTCTCAGAGACTCAGCAGAGGGCGAGCCGTCTTCGGACGTACGGCCCGACAGTAAATCGTTTCCCATAAATTTGTACACACTGACGATCAGTTCGTTTTCCATTTTTCCCTTCCTATTTCGCTTCCCGAATGGACGGCTAGCGGAAATTTTATTCTTCGACGACGGAAACTGATTTTATTTCCATCTTCTCGTTGGGGTTGTCGTTGGAGTCCCGGGGTTCGTTGACGATTTTATCCACCACGTCCATGCCTTCAACCACCCTGCCGAACGCCGTGTACTGCCCGTCCAGGAAAAACGAATCCTTGACGCAGATAAAAAACTGCGACCCGGCGCTGTTCGGTTCCTGAGACCGCGCCATGGAAAGGACACCCCGTACGTGCTTGGTGTCATTGAACTCGGCGTCGATGTTGTGGCCCGGGCCGCCACTGCCGTGGGAGGAGCGATCGTCGGATTTCGAATTGGGATCGCCTCCCTGAATCATGAAACCGGGAATGATTCGGTGAAAGGTGGTGCCGTCATAAAATCCCTTGCTGGCCAGGTCCTTGAGATTTTTGACATGGCCTGGAGCCTTGTCCTCAAAAAGTTCCAGTTTGATCATCCCGTGCACCGTTTCGATCACTGCGGTTACTTTACCCATATTAAAAAGCTCCTTTGGCTTTAGAATTAATTTTTAAGTCTAATAGAAATTTTCATGCTGATGGGTTCCAGCGGATTGTCCCCTCCGTCACGCGGAGCACTGACGATTTTATCCACCACATCCATGCCCTTGATGACTTTTCCGAAAACAGTGTACTGCCCGTCCAGAAAATGGGAATCCCGCACCATGATAAAAAACTGCGACCCCGCGCTGTCCGGATCCTGAGAGCGGGCCATGGACAGAATCCCCCGGTCGTGCTTGATATCGTTGAACTCGGCCTTGATGCTGTAACCGGGACCCCCCATACCGTGCGTGGACCGGTCCGGGCTTTTGGTATTGGGATCGCCGCCCTGGCTCATGAAACCGGGAATCACCCGGTGGAAAAGCGTTCCGTTGTAAAACCCGGTTTTAGCCAGCGTCTTGAAATTCTTAACATGCCCGGGGGCCTTGTCGGGAAAAAATTCCAGCTCGATATTGCCGAATTTAGTTTCGATGACGGCGATATCCTCCGCCAGCGCAGGGCTGAAACCTCCACCCAGCATGGCCACCGCCAACCCTACCAGAATTATGATCTTCCGCATGGAACCTCCAAAAAAATGTTTTAAACTGTATAAATCATCCCCACCGGCCTCCGGGTCAGCCCGGAAAGCCGGAAAATGCAATGCTGAGCTATTGTAATGGAATGAAAACTTTCTTGTCAATCAACAGGCCAAATCAGGGTCCGCGCCTGCGCACCTGTTTTATCGGATTCACCTACCTCTTGGCGGGGCTCGGGCTGGCGTGCCTGATGTTCGGGGCGGTCATCCCCCTGGCCGCGGGAATCCTGTTTCTGACGGCCCTGGTGGTGTGTTTTACTCTGGAGCTGTATGGAAAAATCCCCATCCTGCCGCCGGTGAAGTTTTCCATCTGGATGACGGGTCTCATTGTCCTGCCCCTGATTTATTTTATATGGAAACCACCGATTCTGGACCTCACGGTCTGGTTCCTGGTGTTCATCCTGCTCACCCGCTTTGTATTCAAGTCGGAACTCAACGACTACCTGTACGGCTATCTGATTTCGATCGTCTGTCTGCTGATTGGCGCCCTGTTCATTCAGGATCTGGTGTTCGGTGCGCTGTTTCTTGCTTTTTACCTGGTGCTGTGCTGGTGCCTGATGTTTTATAACATGATGGTGGAACGGGTGGGCACCCGGTGCCCGCCGTCGGGGTTTCATCATACAGGAGACCGGGAAATGGCTGGGTTTTCACTGTTCGCCCTGTCGGCGACGATGATTCTCGCCAGCTTTCTGTTGACTGCGGCCATTTTCGTCAGCTTCCCGCGACTGGGCCTGGAGTTTCTGGCGCTCGATACTGGCGAGGGGGCGGTCAGCGGGTTTTCCAAACGGGTGGAGTTGGGCGAGGTCGGCCGCATCAAGCAAAATGACAGCGTGGTCATGCGGGTAGAGTTCCGTAAAAACGGGCAGGTCTTCCGTCCTCCGCCCCGGGTGCTGTGGCGGGGAGTGCCACTGGACTACTATAACGGCACGACCTGGATGTCCACCATGCCGCTCGCCTGGCAGGCTTTCAACCACGGGGGTCAGGGCAAGCGGTTGTTCACGGTGTCGGCACCCAGGGAAATGGTGGTACAGGAAATCTACATGGAGGCCTTCCACACGCCGGTGGTGTTCACCTACGGGATTCCCGTCAAAATCGATGGCACTTTCAAAAAAATTCAAATGGACCAGGGGTTTTCCCTGCAAACCCTGGACCGGCACAGCGGACCCCGGCGATTCACCCTGATCGCCGATGTCGGCAATACTCAAACCAACTACCCCCAACCGGTGTATTTCCATCAGCCCAACCTGTTTCCCCACCGGTTTCTGCAGGTTCCGCCGACGGCACCCCGGACGAACCGACTGGCCCATAGCCTGGTGGATGGCACCGACCCGGATGCGGTCAAGGCGCACAAAATTCTCGCCTACCTGAAAAATAATTACGGGTATTCCCTGGACATGGAACGGAAAACCCATAAGGGGGCACTCGAGGAATTTTTGTTCGAACGGCGGGAAGGGCACTGCGAATATTTTGCTTCGGCCATGGCGGTGCTGTTGCGGTTGAACGGCATCCCTTCGCGGATCGTCAACGGGTTTGCCGGCACGGAATGGAACGACCTGGGACAATACATGGTGGTCCGGCAGGCGAACGCCCACTCCTGGGTGGAAGCCTATATCCCGGGCCTGGGCTGGAAAGTGTACGATCCCACCCCGCCCGATCCGGCGGCCCTGTTCGAGACATCCAATCCGCTGGCGCAGAGGTTCGACCTCATGCGGTTGTACTGGCAACGATACGTCATCCAGTATTCGATACAGGACCAGATCCAACTGGCGAATTACTTTCAACGCGAAACCCGTAACTTCAAGGACCGGTGGCAGGAGTGGAAAATTCCCAGCCTGAGTGAAATGCTGGACAGCCTGCACAATCATCCGTGGGCGCTCGGGTGGGCGGTGGCCGGATTCCTGGCGTGGCGCATCCTGGCCCGGAAATACCAGTGGCAGGGAGCCTCGTGGGCGCCGCGTCCACCTTTCACAGTTCAAGTCTACCGGCAAATGCTGAAACGCCTGGAAGCGCGCGGCATCTTCAAACCTAAAAACGCAACGCACCTGGAATTTCTGAAGGCGCTTCACAGTCTGTCGCCGGAACAACGGGAAGCGGTCGAGGCAATCACCCGGTTTTACGAGCGTCACCGGTTCGGCAATCTGCCCTTTATACCGGGCGAGCAACATCAGATCAAAACCCTGATCCGGCAGGTTTAAGCCGTTCCATGTTTCCCGCAAACGCGGTGTGCGGAGAGCGGGTACGGGGACTCGGGTTGACAACCTTTGGCCCGGCCTATATATTTCGCTTTTTCGTGCCAGTTCGCTCACCTTTCATAATTCGGAGTTCTGCATGCGCCGGATGCACAGCCTGATGTTCCTGATCCTGTTCATGGCCCTCAACGCCCCCGCCCATGCCGGCGGT
>JAPUGN010000150.1 GCA_027298165.1 Nitrospinota bacterium | reverse complement strand
CAACGATCTGCTATGGGTGATGAAAGACGGGAAGGCGGATTTCACCCTCGTCTTCCGCCGTCTCTCCCAAGCCTTGCGCGGTGATAGCGACGCGGTACAACATCTATTCGAACAGTCGGGTGCCTTTGACGTCTGGGCTCGACGTTGGCGGAAGCGCCTGGAACAGGATGGAGTTGCAGCGGAGACGAGCGCGCAGGTCATGGACCGGGTAAATCCGATCTATATCCCACGGAACCATAAGGTCGAAGAAGCCCTTGCCGCCGCAGTCGAACTGGAAGACATGAAGCCATTCTCGAAATTGCTAACCGTTTTGAGCCATCCATTCGACGAGGTCGCCGGAAACGAAGCCTATGCCGCGCCGGCACCGGCAACGGACATACCCTATAAGACGTTCTGCGGAACCTGATTGTTGATACGAATACTGTTTGGCGTCAGCTAAAAGTGGACCCATCCGGTTAAAAGCCAAGAGATACTTTCACTTTCCTTAGCCGAATGTCCGCTTATGGCCGGTTCTTGCCGATCAAAGGCGTTAGGCGAACGTCTATTTTTCAGGCAAAAGAATAACAAGTAATAGGGGGATGTGATGAACGATAAGACCGTTGGTGGTATTCACTGGAGTTTCTGGATAATTAGCGTTGTCACACTTATCTTTAATGTTATGGGCGTCATCAATTACTTCGCACAGATGAATGCAGACTCGCTCGCCTCGTTTCCTGAGTCGTATCGCCCGATAATCGAAGGCCGACCCCCATGGGCCACCGCAGCTTTTGCGATAGCCGTTTTCGGCGGCTCACTTGGCTGCCTTTTGCTTCTGCTCAAGAAGTCGGCTGCGTTCTATGTGTTAATCGCGTCTCTACTTGGCGTGATTGTGACAATGATGCATATATTCGGCGTGGCCGGGTTTAGTTCCTTCGAGATTTGGATTGGTGTTCTGATACAGCTGGTGGTGGTGGCGTTTTTGATCTGGTATTCGAAGCAGGCCGAGAGCAAAGGTTGGATCAGCTAGGAACAATGGGTAAGTAATTAATGATGAAAGGCGGCTTGTGGCCGTTCGGAGACATTCGATTTCAAACTGAGGCACACCCGGAAATATCCACGCATTGATTTATCGGACAGTTTTCTGCATAATCCCCATTCGGTTTATCCGTTCAACCTGAAAGTCATCCATGTATTATTCGAAACTGTTCATACCCACCCTCAAACAATCGCCCGCCGACGCCGAAGTCATCAGCCACCAGTTGATGGTGCGCGCCGGGATGATCCGGCAGTTGGCCGCGGGCATTTATTCCATCCTGCCTCTGGGACTGCGCGTACTGAAAAAAGTGGAACAGATCATCCGCGAGGAGATGAACCGCATCGGCGGCCAGGAAATGTTCCTGCCCAGCATTCCGCCCGCGGAGCTGTGGCAGGAAAGCGGACGCTGGGAACTGTACGGCAAGGAACTTCTGCGGCTGACCGACCGGCACGACCGCGAATTCTGCTACGGACCCACGCATGAAGAAGTCATCACCGACATCATCCGCGGCGGGGTGAAATCCTACCGTCAACTCCCCCTGCTCATGTACCAGATTCAGACCAAGTTCCGCGACGAAGTGCGGCCCCGTTTTGGCGTCATGCGCGGACGCGAATTCACGATGAAAGACGCCTACAGTTTTCACGCCGACGAAGCCAGCGTTCTGGAGATGTACGAACACATGAAGCAGGCGTACTCCAACACGTTCAGCCGGTGCGGGCTGGATTTCAAAATGGTGGAGGCGGACAGCGGCACCATCGGCGGCAGTTTCTCGCACGAGTTCATGGTGCTGGCCGATTCCGGAGAAGACGCCGTCGCCTTTTGCGACACCTGCGACTATGCCTCCAACATTGAAAAAGCCGCCTCCCGCACACCCGACCCGGTCACCCCGCCCAAGAAACCCGATCCATTGAAAAAAATCCCGACGCCCGGGAAAAAATCAGTTGAAGAGGTGGCGCAATTTCTCAAGGTCTCCGCCCGGCAGATCGTCAAAACCATCATCCTTGAAAATGAAAACGGACTGGTGGCGGGACTGGTGCGGGGCGACCGCCAACTCAACCTCGTTAAACTCAAAAACCTGATCGGATGCGACTGGCTCCAACCCGCCCCCGAATCGCTGATCGTCTCCAAAACCAATATCCCCTGCGGCTTCATCGGACCGGTGGAGTTGGACATGAAGGTGTACGCCGACCACGAAGTGGCAGTCATGCACAACTTCGTGACCGGCGCCAACAGCAAGGACGCCCATTACACCGGCGTGCAGTTCGAACGCGATTTGAATGTCGCGCAAATGGGCGACCTCCATGAAGTGCAGGAAGGCGATCCCTGTCCCAAATGCGACGGCGGCCGCTACCGGGTGAAACGCGGTATCGAGGTGGGGCACATCTTCATCCTCGGCACCAAATACAGTGCCACCATGAAAGCTTTTTACCTGGACGATCAGGGGAAGGAGAATCCGATGATCATGGGGTGCTATGGCATCGGCGTGGGCCGCACCGCCGCCGCCGCCATCGAACAGAACCACGACGACAAAGGGATCGTTTGGCCTGCGCCGCTCGCTCCCTTTCAGGCGGTGGTGATTCCCGTCAAGTTTGACGAAGACCGGCAGCGCCAGGCCAGCGAGGAAGCCTACCGGACCCTCGGCGATTTGGGCATCGAGACCCTGCTGGACGACCGCCCGGAACGGCTGGGGGTTAAGTTCAAGGACGCCGAACTGCTGGGAATCCCGCTCCAGATCATCATCGGCCCGAAAAACCTCGATGCCGGGAAAATTGAGCTAAAATCAAGAAAAACGGGAGTTTCCGAGCTTATCGACTTCCCCGACGGCCTCCAGATCATCCCCGAAAGACTCCAAAATCTGTAATCGCCCCTCCCCCCCCCGGCGACATTTCGCTTGCAGGAATCGCATGGATTATGTAAAATCAGGTCAAATTTAAAGGGCTGCTAGGCGGGCTCTCTGGCCCGCTTTTTTTGTATCAGCCTGTTGTTTCAAAATGTTATAAATATTCGCATTGCGTCATTATTAAGACCCTTATTGTCATTACATTAAATTCTGGTCCTTGTTCTTTCTCAAGCGTATGGGAGCCCCGAAATGGGTAAAGGCTCGGTTGTGGAAACCATTGAAACTCTGGTGACTCCGATCGTCCAAGAGAACCGCCTGGAACTGGTCGACGTCGAATACAAAAAAGAAGGTAAAAACTGGTTTCTGAGAATATTTATCGATAAAGAAGGCGGAGTCACGGTAGATGATTGCACGCAGGTCAGTCGCCGCATTGAAGATTTGATTGAGGTGGAAGAAATCGTTCCCTCAAGTTACACCCTGGAAGTTTCCTCACCCGGGTTGGATCGTCCCCTTAAAAGGGAAAAAGATTTTCTCCGGTTTCAGGGCAAACGCGCCCACGTCACCACTTTCACTCCCATCTGCCAGCAGAAGAACTTTAATGGAACCATCCGGGACTTCCGCGAGGACGTCCTGTTTCTGGAAACCGAGCGTCAACTCGTGGAAATTCCGAGACGCCAGATCGCCAAAGCCCGACTGGAAATTGAAATTTAAATATCATGAGCCTTGAAGTCATACATATCATCGATCAGTTGTGCCGCGAAAAAGGCATCGATAAGCAGATCCTGATCGACGCCGTAAAAACCGCGGTGGAAGCCGCCGCGCGCAAAAAACTGCCGCACCTGGAAAACCTCATCACCAAATTCAGCGAGGAAACCGGCGAAGCGGAAATCTGGGCGGAGCAGTCGGTGGTGACCTCCGTTCAGGACCCGCAGAACGAAATCAGCCTGACGAACGCGGTCAAAATCACCCCCGACGTCGAGTTGGGAGAAATGGTCATGGTCAAACAGGAGTTGAGAGACCTCGGCCGCATTGCGGCGCAATTGGCGAAGCAGGTGATTTTACAGAAAGTCCGGGAAGCGGAAATTGAAATCATCTATGAAGAATTCCTGGAGAAAAAAGGCGAGCTGATCAACGGTATCGTCCAGCGCTTTGAACATGGGGACATCATCGTCGAGTTGGGAAAAGCCGAGGGCGTTCTTCCCCGGCGCGAGCAGGTGTTCCGGGAAGCGTTCAACCGGGGTGACCGGGTCCGCGCCTATGTCGTGGATGTCCGGAAAACCGCCAAGAACGCGCTGGTGATTCTCTCACGGACCCATGTAGGCCTCATCAAACAGCTGTTTGAGCTGGAGGTCCCCGAAATCAGCGAAGGCATGGTAGAAATCATGGGCATCGTGCGCGAACCCAACGGACGCACTAAAATCGCGGTGCGCTCCAATGACCGTGATGTCGACGCCGTGGGTGCCTGTGTCGGGATGCGCGGCATGCGCGTTCAGTCGATCGTCCAGGAGTTGCGCGGAGAAAAAATCGACATCGTCGAATACTCTGAGGATCCCGAACTGTTCATCCGCAACGCGTTGAGCCCGGCCAAAGTTTCGCGGATTATCGCCAACCGGGAAGAAAACCATATGACCATCATCGTGGCCGACGACCAGATGTCCCTCGCCATTGGCAAAAAAGGACAGAATGTGCGCCTCGCCGCCAAGCTGGTGAAGTGGAAAATCGATATCAAAAACGCGTCCGAGGCCGGCGGTGTGCTGGAAGCCTCGGCGGCTCTGCTGGGGCGCAAGGCAGCGCCCACCGAGGATTTCCTCGCGATCATCAAGGACACCAAGGGATTTGGCGATAAAATTGTCGCGATTTTGTTCACTAACAACGTGGTCTCCTTCAACGAAGTCATCAACCGTGGAGTCGAAGGGTTAATCCAGTTTACCGGTATCGGACCCAAAAAGGCCGAGGCGATTTTTGCGTTTGCGCAGGACTTTCTGCAAAAGGCGGCGGAAGCCACTCCGGCAACCCCGGAAGAGACTCCGGAACCCAGAGACGACAACCTGTCGTATACCGCTCCGGAATTGGGAGAGGGTGATGACGAAACGATCGAAACTGAAGACCTCACCGAAGGCGACCCAGCGGAAGAAGCCGGCGATGACGAGACAGAGGACCAGGAATTCCCTCTGGGCGAACTCCCCGACGTCGACCCGGCCATTGTACAGATTTTGGAAACTAACGGATTCCAGACCATCGCCGAATTGTCGGTGACCCCGGCGGAGGAACTCTTCGCCCTGGAAGGAATCGACGAGGCCCTGGCCCGCAGTCTGGTGGAACTGGCCCGGCTGCACATGGAAAATTTTGAAAATGTTTAAAAAGGAAGATCGCCGTGGGTAATTAACCTGTCGCTTGCATTTCCCTTACAGCATTAGGAGAACTTTCATTGGGAAAAATCAGAATCAATAAATTGGCGCTGGAGTTGAATGTCCCCAACGACAAAATCATTGATGAGCTCAAAAAGAAGGACGTCCTCGTCAAGAACCATATGAGCTCCATTGAGGGCGAGGTGGTGGAGTATATCCGCAGCCTGTTCACGGAGAAACAACCGGTGGCCAAGGGCAAGGCCAAGAAAAAAGCCCCTGCCAAAAAAGTGTCCACCGTCGTCAAGCCCATCACTGCCAAAACGGCCAAAGCCGCGGCCCTGAAGAAAGCGGCAGCCGCCAAAGCTGCCCCAAAAAAGGCTGCCCCTAAAAAAGAGACCCCGCCGAAGGCCGTCGTAAAACCAAAAATTGCTCAAGCCAAAAAAGAAGAAGCCGAATCCGAAAAACATAAAGCCTCCCGGAAGCTGGGACTGAAAGTTGTCCTTAAACCCGATGAAGCGGCAAAGAAAAAGGAAGCCAAAGCGCCCAAGGAAAAACCGGCGGCCAAAAAGAAAAAAGAAGAACCCAAATCCGCTCCCGCCAAAACCGCCAAAGAAAAACAGCCTGCGGAAGCGCCTCCGGTCGAAGTGCCGGTTGAAGAGGAAAGTTTTGAAGTGGTCCAACTGATGGACAACATGCCTTTGCGCGATGTGGCCGAAAAATTAAAATGCACACCCAACGACATTCTTATGGATTTGATGACCCTGGGCACCATGGCGACTATCAACCAGAGCCTGAGCCTGGAGGTGGCTTCGAAAATTGCCGATCAACGCGGATTTGAGGTGGAAGTCATCACGCCGGAGGTGGAACTCGGTTTTGAAGAGGAGCAGGAAGAGGATCTGGAGAAGGACCATATTCCACGGCCGCCGATCGTGACCATCATGGGGCACGTCGACCACGGCAAAACCTCTTTACTGGATGCCATCCGGAAAACCAACGTCACCGGCCTCGAGGCGGGCGGCATCACCCAGCATATCGGTGCGTACCAGGTCACCATCAATGGTTCGCCCATCACCTTTCTCGACACGCCGGGCCATGAGGCTTTTACCGCCATGCGGGCGCGGGGCGCCCAGGTAACCGACACCGTAGTCCTGGTGGTGGCGGCGGATGACGGCATCAAACCGCAAACTCTGGAAGCCATTCACCACGCCAACGCGGCTGGGGTTCCCCTGCTGGTGGCCATCAATAAAATCGACAAGCCCGACGCCAAACCCGAAGAGGTCAAAAAACAGTTGGCAGATCAGGGGCTGCTCCCTGAAGAATGGGGTGGACAAACCATTTTCGCCGAAGTCTCCGCCACTCAGGACCAAGGCATCGACCACCTGCTCGAATTGATCCTCCTGCAGGCGGAAATCATGGAGCTGAAAGCGAATCCCAAAATTCGCGGAAGCGGAGTGATTATAGAAGCGCATCTGGACAAGGGCCGGGGCCCGGTCGCCACCCTGATGGTGCAAAAAGGCAAACTGAAAGTCGGCGATCCCTTTATTGCAGGCAATTATTTCGGGAAAGTGCGTGCCATGGCCAACGACCAGGCCAAGAAGATCCAGGAGGCCTCGCTCAGCACCCCGGTCGAAGTCATCGGACTGCCGGAAGTTCCGAATCCCGGCGACACCTTCATGGTGGTCAAGGATGAAAAGCGCGCGCGCCAGCTCAGTAATTTGAAGATTCAACGGCAACGCGAGTCGGTGCTGTCACAGAAACCCCGCATCACCATGGAAGATTTACACCAGCAGATCGTCGAGGGGAAAATCCAGGAGTTGAACCTGATCATCAAAGCCGATGTCCAGGGGTCGATCCAGGCGGTCCAGGAAGCCTTCAGCAAACTGGCGACCGACAAGGTTCGGGTGAAAATCATTCACGACGCGGTGGGCGGGATCACCGAATCGGACATCCTGCTGGCCAGTGCGTCGAACGCGTTGATCATCGGGTTTAACGTCCGTCCCACGCTCAAAGCCGAGGCCATGGCCGCCAAGGAAAAGGTGGACGTGCGACTGTACAGCATCATTTACGAAGCCATTGATGATATCAAGAAAGCGTTGGAAGGCCTGCTGGAACCTACCTTCAAGGAACGCATCATGGGGCGGGCCGAGGTCCGGGAGATTTTTTCGATTCCAAAAGTCGGCGTCATCGCCGGGTGCCAGGTCATTTCCGGGTCCCTCGAACGCAACAGCAAGGCCCGGCTGGTCCGCGACAACGTTGTGGTTTACGAAGGCAAAATCCATTCCCTGCGGCGCTTCAAGGACGACGTCAAGGAAGTCAGCTCGGGATATGAATGCGGCCTGGCGCTGGACAAGTTTCAGGATATGAAGCAGGGCGACATCGTCGAACCGTTTATCATGGAGGAAGTCACTCCCGGATGATCGATGTCGGGACCCGAGGAACCGATATGAAAATCGGCTATGGTTCACTGAGGTTATTTCTGCATGGGAACGATTCCCTGAAGGGCAAGCGCAAGGTTATCCGCGCCATCAAAGACCGCCTGAAGAACAAATTCAACGTTTCCGTGGCGGAAGTCGGCGATCAGGATGTCTGGCAGAATATTCATCTGGGAATCTCCGCAGTGAGTGCCGACGCCCAGTATCTGGACGGTCTGCTCAAACAGGTGGTGAACTTCATCGACAACATGCACTTGGCGGAAATGACCGACTGCCAGATGGAAATCATCGAGGTCCACAACCGCTATAAGGATTAAGGAATCACATAGAAAATCATGTTTCGATTTAAACGATCACAACGAGTCCAGGAACTGCTCCTCGAGGAAATCTCGAAGCTCATTCAACACGGGTTGAAGGACCCGCGCATCGGGTTCGCGACCGTCACCGGGGTCGAGCTGAGCGACAACCTCAAGCATGCCAAAGTGCATGTCAGTATTCTGGGCAGCGCACAGGAGAGAGAAGACTCCATCGAAGGCCTGGACAGCGCCAAAGGCTACATCCGGAGTTGCCTCGGCAAAAATCTGCATATAAAATTCGTCCCGGAACTGCATTTCCGGCTGGATGAAACCGCGGACCATGTCGAAAAAATCACCAAAATCATCAGTAACTTCCACCATGAATAATATCGTCAATTTATACAAACCCGTGGGGCCGTCCTCCTTTTTTATGGTGCAATCCGTTAAACGGGCACTCAAAGTCAAAAAAGCGGGCCACATTGGCACCCTGGACCCCAAAGCCGAGGGCGTGCTCCCGGTCTGCCTCGACCGGTCCACACGCCTGATCCAGTTTCTGGTCAGCCTTCCCAAGGTCTACCGGGGGACCCTGACCCTTGGAATCGCTACCGATACGCAGGACGCCACCGGACAGGTGACCGCCACCGGGGACGCCACCGCCATCACCGAACAGCAGGTGCGAAAGGTGCTGGCCGGTTTTCAGGGCGAGGTGCAGCAGGTTCCGCCCATGTACTCCGCCAAGAAAAAAAACGGGGTCCCCCTTTACAAACTGGCGAGAAATGGTATTACTGTCGAGAGAAAATCGGTGACTCTACGGATTTATTCCATCGATTTCCTTAATAAAGAGGGAAATGAGGTTACCTTCAGGGTAAAGTGCTCTGCGGGGACTTATGTCCGCACCCTGTGCCATGATATCGGCCAGATCCTGGGTTGCGGAGCGCACATGTCCCAGCTGGTCCGGGAACAAGTCGGCCAATTCGATATCGAGTCATCGCTGACCCTTGAAGAATTGAGCGATGCCCAGAGCAACGGAACACTGACTGAAAAACTGCTGGGGACGGAGGCCGTCCTGGATTTCCTGCCGGTGATTGAGGTCCACCCGAATCACATCCCCTCCCTGGCACACGGCACGCCATTAACCAAAGTTGCCGTGCGGACCCTCCCCGATCATTTCAGGCCCGGAATGAACCTCCGCGTTACAGGAGAAGAGGGTCGCATCGTCGCCATCGTAGACCCGGTGGTGGATGAGGTTGGGTTTCAACAACTGGACCCAGGTGAAATCGCGTTTAAACTGAAACGAGTGTTAATTTAAATGAAATTATATCTATATTTGAGGAATGAGAGCTGTTCCGGTTGGAATGTTTTCGCAGGGATAATTCCCTCGGCGGCCCCTGCCCCATACCTTCGGGGAATTGTGTCTACGAAAACATTCAACAACCTGCCTCCCATTCCAGTACCCAACAGGAGGCTTTTTTCATGACTACAACCAAAGAAGGTAAAACGAGTATTATCACCAAGTTTCAAATCAATGAAAACGATACCGGATCCTCAGAGGTCCAGATCGCGCTGTTGACCGATCGGTTGAACTATTTGAACGACCATTTCCAAATCCACGGCAAGGACCATCATTCCCGCCGTGGCCTTATTCGAATCGTCAACAGAAGGCGGAAACTTCTGGACCACCTCAAAAGAGAGGATGCCCAACGGTATCAGACCATCATCAAAGAATTGGGCATCCGTCGATAAATTAGAATCCTGCCTATAGGATCAAGAAAATTGGAGAACGTTTAATGCAGCAACACATAGTAGAGATAGACCTAGATGGAAAAACCCTTTCGCTCGAGTCGGGCTGGTTGGCCAAGCAAGCCAACGGATGCGTCGTCGTGCGATATGGCGATTCCATGGTGCTGGTTTCAGCCACCATGGCGAAAAGTACACGAGAAGGGATTGATTTTTTTCCCCTCACGGTAGATTATCGTGAAAAAACCTATGCCGCAGGGCGGATCCCCGGCGGTTATCTGAAACGGGAAGCCCGACCCGGCGATCTGGAAACGCTGACCTGCCGGTTGATCGACCGGCCCATCCGGCCCATGTTTCCCAAGGATTTCCGGAACGAAACCCAGATTGTCTGTTTCGTAGTTTCCCACGATCAGGAAAACTCCCCCGACGTGAACGCCATCTCCGGCGCTTCCGCGGCCCTGTTGGTGTCCGACATCCCATTTGAAAACCCGGTTGCCGGGGTGCGCGTGGGACGAAAAGACGGCGCCTTTATCATCAACCCAACCTACGAAGAGACCCAAGCCAGCGACCTCAGTCTGGTGATGGCCGGCACCGCCGATGCCATTGTCATGGTGGAAGCCGGCGCCCGGGAGCTCAGCGAAGAAGTCATGATGAACGCGCTGGAGTTCGGGCACGGGTACGTCAAAAAAATCGTGGAAGGTCAGATCAAGCTCCGTGAGCTGATGGGTAAGGAAAAAACCGTCATCGCAGCGGAAGAAATCGACGGCGATTTAGTCAGCAAAGTGACCCAATTGATCCAGCCGGGCCTGGCCGATGCCATGCGCATCGCCGGCAAGCAGGAGCGGAGCGACGCAACGGACCAAGTCAAGGAGGCCATGACCACTCAATTCAACCCCGATGCCGATGAAGACCTGCAAGGGACGTTGAAAGAAATATTTCATGACGTCGAGAAAAAAGCCATGCGCAGTATGATCCTGGACGAGAAAAAACGGATCGACGGGCGAAACCTCAACGAGATCCGTAAAATCACCTGCCAGGTCGGTTACCTGCCCCGCGTTCACGGGTCCTCCGTCTTCACTCGCGGCGAAACCCAGGCATTGGTCACCACCACGCTGGGAACCAGCTCGGACGAACAGCGGATGGACAACCTGGAATTCAAAGGGACCAAGTCCTTCTTGCTGCATTACAACTTCCCGGCCTTTTGTACCGGCGAAGTAAAATTCCTGTCGGGTCCCGGACGAAGGGAAATCGGTCACGGTATATTGGCCGAACGCGCCCTCACCCCGATTCTTCCCGACAAGGAAACGTTTCCCTATACCATCCGTATTGTGTCCGACATTCTGGAGTCCAATGGCTCCTCCTCCATGGCTTCCGTATGCGGCGGTTCCCTGTCGCTGATGGACGCCGGGGTGCCCATCAAGGCCCCAGTCGCGGGCATCGCCATGGGACTGATCAAGGAGGATGACCGAGTGGCCATCCTGTCCGATATTCTGGGCACGGAAGACCACCTGGGCGACATGGACTTCAAAGTAGCCGGTACGCGCAACGGTATCACCGCTCTGCAGATGGATATCAAAATCGCGGGATTAACCCACGAGTTGATGGAAACCGCACTGGCTCAGGCCAAGGAAGGCCGAATGCACATCCTGGATGAAATGGCCAAGACGCTGGAAACTTCCCGCCCCGAGATGTCCAAATACGCACCCCGTATCACCACCATCAAGGTGCCGGTCGACAAGATTCGCGACGTCATCGGACCAGGCGGCAAAGTGATTCGGGACATTATCGACCGCACCGGAGTCAGCATCGATATCAACGACGACGGGACAGTCAACATCGCTTCGCACGACCAGGAAGCGTCCACCAAGGCCATTCAGATCATTAAGGATCTGACGCAGGATGTGGAAATCGGTAAGATTTATATGGGCAAGGTCAAGAAGATCATGGATTTCGGGGCCTTTGTCGAAATTCTACCGGGTACCGATGGCCTCGTCCATATCTCGCAAATCTGCGATCGCCGCATCCAGAAAGTGAGCGACGAGATCCAGGAAGGCGACGAGATTACGGTCAAGGTGATCGACGTGGACCGCAACGGCAAAGTCAAGCTGAGCCGCAAAGAGGCGATGCGCGAAGAAGCTGCCGCGGCCGCCACGCACTAACACACAAGAAGCAAACCATCAGCGGATGCGCCGGAATTTCCGGCCATCCGCTTTTTTTCACTAAAAATCGAGGTTCCACTCTTTAAGGGTTTCCAGAGCCTGGAAATGGGTGAGATCGAAATGGATGGGGGTCACGGAAATATAGCCTTCCTCCACCATTTCGCAGTCGGTTCCTTTTTCCACCTCGTCGAATTTCATTTCCCCCGCCAGCCAGTAATAGGTTTCGTTGCGCGGGTTCACCCGCTTGTCGAAAGTTTCGATGACGCGCGATTTCCCCTGCCGCGTCACCACCACGCCCTTGATCCGGTCCCGGGGAACGGCGGGCACGTTGACGTTCAACGAAACCCCTTGGGGCAACCCTTTAGCAATCACCATGGGATACAGCACCTTCACAAACTCGACCGCCGCAGAAAAATCTTGTGATTCCCACGAATTGAGGGAAACCGCAATAGCGGGCAGGCCCATAATGGCCGCTTCGGTCGCCGCCGACACCGTCCCCGAATAAATGGCGCAGGTGCCCAGGTTACCGCCCTGGTTGATCCCGGAGATCACCATCTCGGGAGGCGTATCGAGCAGTTCGGTCACGGCGATCTTGACGCAATCGGCGGGCGTGCCGTTGACCGCATAACCGATCAATTGCCCCTCCTCCTCCACTTTGCGGACCTTCAGGGGATTGGACAACGTGATGGCATGCCCGACGGCACTCTGCTCGGATTCGGGTGCCACCAACAGGACCTCGGTCAAAGGCGCCAGGCCTGTGCGCAGGGCCTGGATGCCTGGGGCATAAAATCCGTCATCATTAGTTAAAAGAATCATAAGAAAAAAAGGCGGAGACCCGGAGAGTCTCCGCCTGGCGGCAAACCGCTGCGGGTAAATTTAAAACCTTGGCTGGCGAAAGTATCCCTCACATTTCTCCACAAGGCCCCGGCCAAGCTGGGTCCAGCGTCACGCTGGCCGGTGCACCGCCGGGCGGGCTAATTGTGTTTCGAGAAATACTCCTGGGATTCCTTCGGCCCCGGCTTCATGGCGTCCTCGCCTTTGTTCCAGTTGGCCGGGCAGACTTCCCCGTTTTGCTCATGGTGTTGAAGCGCATCCACCATACGGATCGCTTCATTGATGTTGCGGCCCAGCGGCAGGTTGTTGACCAACGCATGCTGGACGATACCGTCCTTGTCGATCAGGAACAACCCGCGAAAGGCGATTCCCCCTTCGGCCAGCACACCGTAATCCGCGCTGATTTTTTTATCCAAATCGGCTACCAAAGGATAATCGATCTGCCCCAGCCCGCCTTTTTTGCGGTCCGTATTGCGCCAGGCCAGGTGGGAAAAATGACTGTCGATGGAAACCCCGAGCACTTCCGTGTTGCGTTTATTAAAATCCTCAATTTGATTGCTGAACGCGATGATCTCCGTCGGGCAGACAAACGTAAAGTCCAGTGGATAAAAGAACAGAATCACGTATTTTTTACCCTTGTAGCTGGAAAGCTGGATTTCCTTGAAGCTTCCGTCGGGCATCACCGCCTGCGCCTTGAAGTCAGGGGCAGGATTTGCAACTAATGTCGCCATATTTTCAACTCCTCTA
>JAPUGN010000015.1 GCA_027298165.1 Nitrospinota bacterium | reverse complement strand
TGGCAGGTTTCGGAAACCATCCGGAAATTCGATCCGGTGCTGGAGAAGGAATCGCCGGACGCGGTTCTGGTCGTGGGCGACGTGAATGCCACAGTGGCCTGCTCACTCGCCGCATCCTATCGCAGGATACCGGTGATTCATGTGGAAGCCGGACTGCGCTCGTTCGACTGGAACATGCCGGAGGAAATCAACCGGGTGGTGACCGACCGTCTTTCTGATGTATTGTTTATCACTGAACCGAGCGCACGGGAAAATTTATTGAATGAGGGCGTCCCGGAGGAAAAAATCCAGTTTGTGGGCAACGTCATGGTGGATACGCTTTTGAAGCACCAGGAACACGCCGGGCGTGCCAGCGGTATCCTCGAACGCTTGCAGTTACGGCCGGGCGAATATGCCGTGATGACTCTGCACCGGCCCTCCAACGTGGATGAGAAGGATGTGTTCTCGGGGATACTAAAATCGGTACATAAAATTTCGAAGCATTTGAAAATTGTATTCACCGTGCATCCCCGAACGCGTAACCGCATCGATGAATTCGGCTTGGAAGATTCGGTCAAGTCGCTGATCCTGCTGGAGCCGCAACCCTATCTTGATATGGTTCGCATGATGAGCCAGGCCAAGCTGGTGCTGACCGACTCGGGCGGTATTCAGGAAGAAACCACGGTTTTGGGTGTGCCCTGCCTGACCCTTCGGGAAAACACCGAGCGGCCGGTCACCCTGGACGCGGGCACCAATACGCTGGTGGGAACGTCGCCGGAAGCCATCGTCCGGGAAGCGGAACGAATAATTGAAACAGGTGGCAAACAGGGACGCCGTCCGGAATTGTGGGATGGGCGTGCCGCCGAGCGTATCGTCCGTTTTCTGGAACAATGGCAACCCCGTTGATTAAATTGAAAAAGGAAAATTAAATTGGATATAGCACTGGTTACGGGATCGAGTGGATTGATCGGATCGGAAGCGGTCCGTTTTCTAATGGGCATGGGCCTGACGGTGTGCGGCATCGACAACGATATGCGGAGCCGGTTTTTCGGAGAAGAAGCATCGACCCGTTGGAACCGCGAACGGCTGGAAAAGGATTACCCGGATTACAAGCATTACGACTGCGACATCCGCTCGGAAGAAGACATGGAGCGCATTTTCAAAGAATATGATAAGGACATCCAACTGATTGTCCATTGTGCCGCGCAACCGTCGCACGACTGGGCGGCGAGCGATCCGATCACCGATTTTACCGTCAATGCCAACGGTACGCTGGTGCTTTTGGAGATGACGCGCCGGCATTGTCCCAAAGCGGTGTTCATCAATATTTCCACCAACAAGGTGTATGGCGATACCCCGAACGATCTGCCCCTGGTGGAACTGGAAACCCGCTGGGAGATCGAGGAGAGCCACCCTTTTTACAAGCACGGCATCGACGAGACGATGAGCCTCGACCATACCACCCACAGCCTGTTCGGCGTGTCCAAGGCCGCGGGGGACCTGCTGGTGCAGGAATACGGACGCTATTTTGATATGAAAACCGCCTGCTTCCGCGGCGGGTGTCTGACCGGGTCCGGGCATTCCGGCACCGAACTGCACGGGTTTCTCTCCTATGTCATGATCTGCACCCTGCAGAAAAAACACTACACCGTGTTCGGCTATAAGGGCAAACAGGTGAGGGACAACATCCACAGCTACGACTTGGTGAATGCGCTGTATCATTTTTACAAAAACCCCGGGGTCGCCAAGGTCTACAACATGGGCGGCGGGCGGCACAGCAATTGTTCGATGCTGGAAGCCATTCAACTGTGCGAAGAGATTACCGGGAACAAACTGGATTGGACTTACGAGGAGCAGAACCGCATCGGCGATCACATCTGGTGGATCAGCGACGTCAATAAGTTCAAAAAGGATTATCCCGATTGGGAGTATAAGTACAATCTGAAAAAAATCTTCGAAGAAATCCACGAAGGCCTGACTCAACGGGTATAGCTCTACGAATACGCCCCCTTCTACGTCACCCCAACAGGCTCAGGGTGACACGCCCGTCTGCTTCTCAATAGGGGTCCTGAGTCACCCCGCCATCGACGGTGAAGTTGGTGGCGGTGATCCATGAAGCGTGATCCGACGCCAGGAACAGTACCAGTCCTGTCACGTCCTCCGGCATGCCCATGCGTTTTAAAGGGACCGTCTTCGCCGTCTGGTTTTTAATGTTCTCCTCCACTTCGTGAAGCGGTTGGTTGGTTTGTTTCACCGCTTCCTGTGCCTCGTTTTCCCACGACCGGGTCCACACCGGACCCGGAGAAACGGAGTTGACCAGTATATGATCCGGCGCCAGGGTTTGCGCAAGCGACACGGTGAGGTTCGACAACCCCGCCTTCATGGCGCTGTAATGCGGAAACACCTCTCCCGGCCGGGAACCGGCAATGGAGGAGATGTTGATGATGCGCGGGGCGCCGGAATGTTTCAGGGTGGGGATGAACATCCGGCACAATCGGACCGCCGGCAGAATATTGACTTCGAATGATTCCCGCCAGTCCTGATCGGTCAGCTCGTGGAAGGTGGCCACTTTACCGATGGACCCGACGTTGTTGACCAGCACGTCTAGCCCGCCCAGTTGTTCCAGCACCCCGTCGTGAAGATCCTTCAGTTGTCCGGGGCAGGTGACGTCCGCTGTTTGAAAGAGATGGCCCTGGCCGTCGATTTCTTTCTGCAACGTGTGCAGGCGGGCTTCGGTGCGGGCGCAACCGGCCACCTGGGCTCCTGCTTTGCCGAACGCCAGCGCCAGCGCGCGACCGATGCCCTCGGCGGCGCCGGTGATGAGGACTTTGCGGTCTTTCAAATCAAAATCCATGCTAGAATTTCCCCCTTGAATTGAAACCCATCATTAAATCCCTAACGGTGTTTATGTTTGCCAATGTTTTTCCCCAGGTCAGCGAATCGCCCTCTTTAATCTGGGTGGTGGCGGCGATACTATTCAACATGGCCAATATCTTCCTGGGGCTGTACATGGCGTTCTTCAAAAAGGAGCCCCATCTGGTCCGGGTGCACCTGGTTCTGTATATTGCGATTCTGATTTGCCTCGCGTTATACTTGGTGATACACGGCGTCCATTCCGAAAACACGATCTGGGAATACCTGATCGGCCTTTACTTTATCACACTCGTTCCGCTGAGTATTAAATGGGATGTGCTGGCCCACGCCCTGGTGGCCATCATCGGCCTGGTCCTCCTGCCAATGTTGATTCTTCTGCAGATGTTTTAGAAACCTTTAATCAGGATTGCAGGGCGAAGTGCCTCCGTTCGTAATATAAAACACAGATTCCTAGTCGGCCTTGCCTCTTCAGAATGACAGATTGTATCCGATAGGTCATCCTGAGCGCTAGCGAAGGATCTGTGTTTAAGATGGGAACAACAGGATGGTGGAATGTTGGGAAAATCAGTGGGAGTGGATTTACAAATCCTTGAGAGCGACCTTGATGGTGATGTCGCCGTAGACTTTGGCGCGGCACCCGAGTTTCTGGTTGGGTCCGATGCGGTGGAGTTTTTCAATCAGGGAGTGGCCGTTCACGTTTTCCAGTGGTTCGACTTCGATCAGGCAAGTGCCGCACAAGCCCATGCCGCGGCAGTTCAACTGGGCGGCCATACCCTTGTACAGCACGACATCGTTGAACACCGCGCCCTTGCGCAGGTTGGCGCCGTAACCGACTTTGAACACTTTGACTTCGCCGGTGTCTGAATTATGAACGGTGATCTTTGGCATAAGCTTCCCTTTGAAATTCCCTGAAACCGGTTCGCTGGCCGAAATGAAGGGGCACTTTGGCACGCTGGGAAAGGAAAGTCAACTCCCATTCCTGGAGCTATGAAATGCCTTTTAAATCGAATAGTTATGACCAGTCAGGATTTTTTCCTCTTTGAGGTAATCGAGGATTTTCTGGACCGCGGATTGATGTTCCGCCGCTTCATCGACGGTCAAAACCATCTCCGGTTTGCCTTTCGGAAACTTGTCGTTGGTGACCTGGATTTCCACAATCGGCGCCGGTTCGATCAGCAGGTTGATATTGGAATGGTCTTCCTGGTTGAACACGTTGGAGGTGGAGATGACGACGTGGCCCGCATCGACGAACAGTTTGGCGACTTCGCCGAAGCGCCTGAGGGCTTCCCCGTCGGTAAAGTATTTTTCCTGGTCCATATCCGCGCCGACGCCCACTTGGATGTTGCGGCCGTCGAGCAGGTAGCTCTGACGATTCTGGCGAAAGAGTTTTTCTTCCAGCTGGCCCGCCAGGGCGGCTTTGCCGACACCCTCTTTGCCGGTGATGAGAATCATGGCGGCGCGGTGGCCGTTGCGGTAGGCCCGCATATCAGGGGTGACGGCACCCTTGATCCAATGTGAATCGCGGTAACGCGCTTCGTCCCGGAACCGGTCGATTTCCGATAAGGGGGTGAACCCGGTGATAATGCCGCCGCCGCAGACGTCGTACTCGTCCACCAGCACGAATCGTCCGGTTTCGGCGATGGTGTTGAACAGATCGAACGCGATCGGCTGGCGCGTGCGCAGGGTCAACTCCGCCACGTCGTTCTTGGCGATAAAATCCTGATCCGGGAGTGTCTCCAACGTTGAAGCGTCAATCGCCTTGTTGAACTTGGCCACTTCGCATTCCACGTTCTGAGTGGTCAGCTTGATCAGGTAGGACTCACCTACCCGCAGAGGCTTTTTCCCCATCCAGAAAACATTGGCGTCGAATGTGGTGGTAACGATCGGCAGATCGCTGGCTAGCGTGGCGACGTCCCCACGCTCGACGAAAATCTGCTCGGTTAATGTGATGCCGACGGAATGCGACGCCTCGATGGTGTTCGGTTCTTTCTCCACACTCCAGGTTTCGATGGATTTAATAACGCCGCGTTTATTGGAGGGTGAGAAAATAATTTTGTCACCCACCCGGGCTTTGCCGGATTCCACCCGACCCGCGAGAATGCGGCGCTCGTCGAACTTGTAGACATCCTGCAGCGGCATGCGGAAGGGTAGATTGATCTCCGGCAGTTTATCCTCGAACTGATCGAGCATTTCGAGCACGGTCGGTCCCTGGTACCAGCTCATGTTTTCAGAGCGTTTGGCGATATTCTCGCCCAGCTTGGCGGAGACGGGGATGTATTCCAGCGATTCCACGCCCATGGATTTGAGGAATTCCGTGTACTCGGATTTGATTTTGTAGAACACTTCGGGATCGTACTTGACCAGATCCATCTTATTGACCACCACGGCGACCTGTTTCAAGCCCAGCAGGCGCAAAAGATACCCGTGCCGCCGCGACTGTTCCTGCACACCTTCGTAGGCGTCGATCAACAGCAGGGCCGCATCGGCATTGGCCGCGCCGGTGACCATGTTCTTGAGGAATTCCTTGTGGCCGGGCGCATCGATGATCACGTACGGACGCTTTTCGGTTTTGAAAAAAATCTGCGAGGTATCGATCGTGATGCCCTGTTTCTGCTCCTCTTCCAGCGCATCGAGGAGAAACGCAAACTCGAACGACTTGCCCTGCTGGTCGCAGATGTCCTTGATAAAATCGAGTTTGCCGGTAGGCAGACTGTCGGTGTCGGCCATCAGACGGCCCACCAGGGTGGACTTGCCGTGATCGACGTGGCCGACGATGACCAGTTTCATCTGTTTGCCGGACTGGGGCTCCTTGTGGCCGTTGCTTCCCACTACATGTACCCGCGGGCCCGAAGTTTCTGCATGGCGTAAGTGTCTTCCTGATCCTGCGCCCGGCCAGACCGTTCCGCGGTTGTTGTATTGTGTCTTAATTCATCGACGATCTCATCCACATTTTTGGCGGTGGAATCAATAGAACCCGTACAGGGGGCGCAACCCAGGGACCGGTAACGCTTGCCTTCCTTGTTGGCAAAATAGAGGTCGATGATGGGGATTTTTTCCCGTTGAATGTATTCCCAGACGTTCAGTTCCGTCCAATGCAGAATGGGATGGATGCGGATGTGGGTCCCCTCTTTAAAGGTCGTTTTGAACTGGTCCCACAGTTCCGGCGGTTGATCCTTGAAATCCCACTCAAAATTTTTGTCACGCGGCGAAAAATACCGCTCCTTGGCGCGGGTTCCCTCTTCATCCCGCCGGATTCCCAGAATCAGGCCGGTGTAGCCTTTGTCCACCATGATTTGTTGAAGTCCCTGGGTTTTTAAGGCCTCACAACAAGTCATGCGGCCCAGGGTGTGGTTCATTCCTTCATCAAGGGCCTTTTTGTTTTGCCCGACCACCAGATTCAGCCCCCATTCTTTCGCCACCTTGTCGCGGTATTCGATCATAGCTGGGATTTTATAACTGGTGTCGATGTGCACGAGGGGCATGGGACATTGTCCAAAAAAGGCTTTACGCGCCAGCCAGACCATGACCGTGGAATCTTTTCCGATGGACCACAGCATGGCCAGGTTTTTGAAGTTTTTGTACGCCTCGCGGAGTATGAATACGCTTTGATTTTCCAGATCGTCCAAATGATCCATAATAATTCGGCTATCCTAATAAAAGGTTAAAAACCAATGGGGTTGCTTATACTTTATCCTTTTGGCGCAAGGGAAGCAAGAGTTAAGC
>JAPUGN010000149.1 GCA_027298165.1 Nitrospinota bacterium | reverse complement strand
AGATGCTTGAGAATTTCCGAAACGGTGATCAGCCGGGGGTTGATAGTGACATCCATTCCGATGGAATCCAGGATGGGCAGGTAATCCGGATCGTTGGTGATGACGGCGGCCCGCTTGGCGCCGTGCTTTTTGGCCAACAGCGCGGAGAGGATGTTCATTTCGTCGTTGTTGGACAGGGCGAGAAACAGATCCGCGTCTTTCATATTAATGTCGTTGAACAGATCCGGGTCGGTGCCGTTTCCATGCAGGATCACCGTATCCTCCAGAGTGTCCGCCGCTTCGTTGGCCTTTTCCAGAGAGGGTTCGATGATGGAGACATCGCTGATGAATTCATCCAATTCCCGGGCCAGGTGGACCGCTATCCGGCTGGCCCCGTAGATGATGATCTTCTGGATTTCATCCACCTGTTTGTTGAGCATCGGCAGAATCAGCGGCAGAAAATCGTGGTCGACCAGAACGTAGATTTTATCTCCCGCGAGGATCCGGTTTTCGTATTTCGGGATGATCATTTTGCCTTCGCGCACGATCGCCACCACAAGGAAGGCGTTGAGTTCGCACACTTCGCGGATTTCCTCGATGCTTTTGCCAGCCAAGGGCGCGTCTGCCGGTACGTCGAATCCGCGGAAAAGAATCTGGCCGTCGGCAAACTCAGCGACATTGACCGCACCGGGAGTTTTGATGATCTTAATAATGGAATCAATGATGATCTCCGCCGGGTTGATGGCGTGGTCGACAAACAGTTCCTCCGGTTTGAAGACCTGGCTGGCGCCGGTCAGTTCCATGTTGCGCAGGCGGGCGAAACGTTCCTTCACTTCGAACTTATGAGCGAGGAAGCACACCATCAGGTTGATCTCGTCCTTATCGGTGACGGCGATGACCATCTCCGCGTCCAGAATACGCCCCTGGATCAGGATGCTCGGCAGACAGCCGTTGCCGCGAACGGCGAGCACATCCAGTTTCTCCGAAATCCGTTGGATTTTTTCGGGATTGGCGTCGATGATCGAAATGTCGTGGCCTTCGTGGGACAGTTCCTGTGCCAGGTTGAAGCCGACAATGCCGGCGCCGACGATGAGAATATTCATGGACCTGTGGGAAGGCTGGGGGTCGGAATCATAACGGTCGAATGACCTGGGTTTACCGGGATTTGTTCAGGTATTTCAGAAAATCGGACTTTTCCGAGAGCAGGATCGTAGTACCGGTTTTCAGGGAATTTTTGTACGCCTGCATGGAGCGCATAAATGCGTAAAACTCCCGATCCCGGTTGTACGCATCCGCATAGATTTTTGTGGCGCGGGCGTCGCCGTTACCGCGGATTTCCTGTTCCTTTCTGTATGCTTCCGCGATCAGGATGACTTTTTCCTTATCGGTTTCCGCGCGGATCTTGGTGGCTTCTTCCGCGCCTTCCGAGCGATGTTTTTTAGCGATTCGTTCGCGTTCGGCACGCATTCGGCCAAAAACCTTCTGGGCATTTTCCTCCGGCAGGTCGGCGCGTTTGATGCGCACGTCCAACACTTCAATGCCGTATTGCTGGGCTTTGATATTTGTTTCATTGGTGACTTTCGCGGTAATTTCCTCGCGGGTTTTGGTGACCACGTCAATCAGATCATGGGTGCCCAGCTCCACACGCAGTTCGGATTTAATGATGTCATCCAGCCTCGCCACGCCTGCGGACTCCGTCTGTAAGGTCTGCAGGAACAACAGTGGATCACTAATCCGCCACATGGTGTAATTGTCGATCAGCATGGTTTGCTTGTCTTTGGTGATGACGTCGGCTGGCGGGGCGTCCAGTACCAGCAGCATTTTGGTGAAGTAACGGACCTCTTGAAAGAGGGGAATCTTGAAGTACAATCCCGGCTCGGTGACCGTTTTTTTGTACTCCTGGAATTGCAGGACAATGGCGTTTTGCTTCATGTTGACCGTGAACATCGATCCGGACAGGATCAGCACCACCACAACCAGAATAATGATAGGAATCGGTTTCATTTTCATAAGAGAAATTTCCTGTGGTTACAATTATTTGCCTGTCGGGTTGATCGCCCCTGCCAGATTTCCAGTCAGCGGCAGAATGGGCAGCACCCCGCCCTGATCTTTTGAGATGATGACCTTGTTCATGCCCGGGTAAATTTCTTCCATCGTTTCTATGTAAATCCGTTTTTTGGTAACTTGCGGCGCTTTTCTGTATTCTTTATATTGAGCCAGAAACCGGTGCGCATCACCCTTGGCTTTGTTGATCACCTCTTCCCGGTACCCTTCGGCCGCAGCGATGAGCTGGGCCGATTTACCGCGCGCTTCAGGAATGATCTGGTTGCGGTAGCCTTTCGCTTCATTGATGAAACGGTCTTTATCTTCCTTGGCGCTTTGCACGTCTTTAAAGGCGCTGTCCACCGCTCCGGGCGGGCTGACGTCTTTCAACTGGGTATTCAATATTTCGATGCCCGATTCATACTTATTCAGAATCGCCTGCATGTTGTCCTTTAACTGGATTTGAATTTCCGCCTTGCCGGTGGTCAGCACGTCGTCGATCGGCCGGTTGCCGATGATGCCGCGGATGGAGGTTTCGGCCACGTCGTGTACCGCCAGGGCTTGGTTTCTGACATTGAACAGATAATTTTTGGCGTCAATGATGTGGTATTGGACCACCAGATCGATATCGACGATGTTTTCGTCACCGGTCAGCATCAACGATTCGTTGGGCCGGTCCTGTTCCTGATTCCCCCGTTGGCGGAAACCCACCGTGCTGGACCGGACTTTTCGGACCTGCGGCGTTTCCACGTGTTCAATGGGGGAGGGGAATTTGAATTGCAATCCCGGGGGGGTGGTGCGCACGTATTCTCCGAAACGCGTCACCACGCCAACTTCATCCTGCGCCACGGTGTACACCACACTGGGTACGATCCAAATGGCGAGAAGCGCCGCCAGTCCGATCATCAGAGTCGTGGGGGTCAGTTTGGGGATTTTAATGGGCGGCATTTGAAACGCCGGGCCCTGGCCTTCGCCGCCCGGACCTCCGCCACCGCGTCCACCGCCACCGCGTTTTCGGGGTTCACCCGGATCATGGATATCATCCCAGGCCATGTCGTGTTTATCAGTCATGAGTTCCGCTCAGGTTGGAGGATTGAATAAGAGCCTTGGGGCTCGAAACCGCCACAGTGTAACACGGTTTTAATGCTTTGAAAGTCTTTCGATTTCGCTGACCACCGATTCGGCTTCCGCCATAGACAAGCCCTTGAGTTGATGGCCGAGGAAATAGGAGTGATCGAGCAAGCATTCGCCGTCCAGAAAACCTTCTTCCGAGACGGTGTCATACAGAAACTCGTAAATGGGGTTTTCCGCTGATGTGTAAAACAATTCCAGGTCCTTCTGGTCGATGGATTTGTTGGACAGGATATTGACCGCATCGTCTTCGATATTGAATTCCTTGCTCGCTTCCCGGACGGCATCGGCGCGCGGCATTCCGGATTCCACTCGTTTCTTGATGGCACCTTCGATAGCGAGGTTGCGTTTACGGAAAGTGAAATGCACGTAAGGCAGCGATTTGCCGATCATGAAATCCAGATCGTGAAAATTCAACCGGACCCAATCGTCGAAATCTATTTCCATATCCAGTGCGATGCCGTATTCCTCGCCTTTTTCCGGAGCCTCGCGGACCAACCGGTTGAAAATCTGGACGAACCTGTTGAGAGCGTCATACGCGAGACCGAAATAATAACGGTTCAGGCGATACCAGTTGTTGGTGGCGTTGTGGGCGTTGACCAGTTTCCGCAACATCAGCATCAGCGTATCGGAGTCTGCGTACCGGTGGGACACCAGGAACGCTCGTTCCAGGTATTCTTTGATTTTATTTTCATCCCCCCGCATGTCATTGATGGTTTTTTGCAGGTAGGTTTTGGCATGGTCCAGCGAATGGTAGATCAATTTTTCATGGTTGATCTTCCGCTGATAGTCCATGTACTCCTTGAGTTTGGAGTTACTGCTTTCCTCGGAATGGTGGGGTTCCTTCCGGCAGATGTCTTTGGCAAAAGCGAGCATGATTTTCCTGTCAAATGGTGAATCCGGTCATTGTGTACAAAATAGAGATTGATTTCAAGGTATTTTCATTTTTTCCGTCCCGCAGACGTAAGGGCCCCTAAATCATCGATTTTAAAATGAAAAACCTGTAATATTTGGAGTGCTAAAATACCCACCAAACCTTATACTGTAAGAGGACCAACTATAGGGGAAATACCATGTGGGGCTATAGATTTCATAGATTTCTTGGAATCAGTTTTGCGGTACTGGCGTGCCTGGGTTTGATGGACAGGGGACAGGCCCTGGCCGCAACCTACGCCTCACCCGGCTTCTCCATGAATCGGCCTCTGGCGGCGTCTCCATCCGAGGAGTCATTTCAATTAGCAATTACCGCAGGCAGTCAGTTTACCCCGTCGGCCCCTCCGGAAAAACCCACCGAAAAAGAAGCCATTGTCCCTAAGCCGGAGGAAACCAATAAATTAGCAATTACCTCAGGCAGTCAGTCTACCCCGTCGGCCCCTCCGGAAAAACCCACCGAAAAAGAAGCCATTGTCCCTAAGCCGGAGGAAACCAATAATTTAGCAATTACAACAGGCAG
>JAPUGN010000148.1 GCA_027298165.1 Nitrospinota bacterium | reverse complement strand
CCGGCTGACCGGCGACGAACGCATGCAGGAACGGCCCATCGAGGATTTGCTGATGTGTCTCCGGCAGATGAATATCAAGGCCGAGTCGCTCCAGAGAAACGGCTGTCCTCCTATCGAAATCCACGGCGGCCATCCGCCAGGGGGCTCGGTCACCCTGGCCGGGGACAACAGCAGTCAATACCTCACCTCCCTGCTCCTCTCGGCACCTTACTTTGCAAACGACACCGTCATCCAAATCGAAGGCAAGCTGACTTCAAAATTCTACATCGATATCACCCTCGACATCATGCAGACCTTCGGCGTGGCTGTACTCAATGAGTTCTACGAGAAGTTCTCCATTCCGGCGGGCCAGCGCTACTTCGCCCGGCCTTATCAGATAGAGGGCGACGCCTCCAGCGCCTCCTATTTTTTCGCGGCGGCGGCGGTGACCGGCGGCGAGGTGTCGGTCACCAATCTCAACCCGGACAGCGTCCAGGGCGACATCCAGTTTCCGGACGTGCTCGAGCAAATGGGTTGCCGGGTAGACCGCAGAGGAGAAAAAATCACGGTTTTTGGAAACCCTTTGCGCGGAATCAACATCCATATGAACGACATGCCGGATGTGGTACAGACATTGGCGGTGGTCGCGCTGTTTGCCGAGGGGAAAACCACGATGACCGGAATCGGCAACCTGAAAATCAAGGAAACGGACCGGATCGCCGCTTTGGCGAACGAACTCACCCGGCTGGGCGCCTCCGTCGAAGCGGGGGAGGATTATTTGATCATCAAACCGGGGACGCATCGGCCTGCCGAGGTGGAAACCTATGGCGACCACCGCATGGCGATGAGTTTCGCCCTGGCGGGGCTCGGTATTCCGGGCATCAAAATTAAAAACCCGCGCTGCGTGGACAAATCGTTTCCCGATTTCTTCGAACGCTTTCAGGAACTCTATGGGTGATCCCAAATACACCAACCAACTGATTCACGAAAAAAGTCCCTACCTTCTGCAACACGCCCACAACCCCGTCAATTGGTACCCGTGGGGCGACGAGGCCTTCGCCCTCGCCAAAAAAGAAAATAAACCGGTGCTGGTCAGCATCGGCTACGCCACCTGCCACTGGTGCCACGTCATGGAACGGGAATCGTTTGAAGACCCGGAGCTGGCGGAGCTTCTGAATGCCCGCTTCTACGCCATCAAAGTCGACCGCGAAGAACGGCCCGACATCGACGGTATTTACATGAAAGCAATCCAGGCGCTGGGACAACAGGGCGGCTGGCCGCTCAATGTATTTGTGACCCCGGACGGAGTACCCTTTTACGGTGGCACCTATTTCCCGCCGGTGCGCAAGTTCAACCTGCCGTCGTTCGCCGACGTTCTTAAATTTCTCGACAACACCTGGCAGAACGATCAGGCCAAGGTTACCAAACAAACCGACGCGCTGATCAAATATCTTAAAAACACCACCCAGCAAGACCCGGGCGGCGATTTGGATTCGTTAGGATTTCACGGCGAGGACAAGGCGCGCAAACTGTACGGCGACCAGTACGATACCCTGCACCACGGGTTCCGCTTTCAACCGCAGAACAAGTTTCCGCCGTCCATGGCCCTGTGCCAACTTCTCAGGCACCATCACCGCTCCGGCGACGCGTTGAGCCTCGAGATGACGGAGAACACGCTGAGAGCCATGAAACACGGTGGCATCTACGATCAGATCGGCGGCGGGCTGTCGCGCTATAGCACTGACTACCATTGGCTGGTGCCGCATTTCGAAAAAATGCTGTACGACAACTCCCTGTTCGTCACCGCCCTGATCGAAACGCATCAGATCACCGGCAACCGGGAATACGCCGACTACGCCAACGACGTGTTGGAGTACATCGACCGCGACATGACGCATCCCGACGGCGGGTTTTACAGCGCGGAGGACGCCGACAGCGAAGGCGTCGAAGGAAAATTTTACGTGTGGTCGCAGGGCGAAATCGAACAACTGCTGGACCGCCAGACCGCCAGCATCGTCATCCCCTTTTACAACGTCACCCAGCCCGGCAATTGGGAGCGCCATAATATTCTGAATGTCACCCGCCCGCCGGATCAACTGGCAAAGGAACAGGGACTCGATGTTGCCGTGGTCAATCAGGAAATCGCCAGGGGCCGAAAAATCCTGTTGGAAACGCGAAGCCAACGCATCCGCCCTCTGCTGGACGACAAGGTGCTGACCTCCTGGAATGGCCTGATGATCGCCGCCATGGCCCGCACGGGTCGCGTACTGGCGGACGACGACCGCATCGTCAAGGCGGAAAAAGCGCTGGCGTTTATCTGGAAAAACCTGCACACCGATGACGGAAAACTGCTGAGGCGTTGGCGCGAGGAGCAGGCGCGGTTTGACGGCTATTTGTTCGACTACACCTCCATCGCCGTCGCCTGTCTCGAGTTGTACGAGGCCACCTATAACCCCGATTACATCGACAAGGCGGCCAATTTGATGCAGACCGTCGAAGACAAATTTGCGGCCCCCCATGTGTATTACGAAACCGCCAGCGACGGCGAAGACTTGATCGTGCGGCAGATTTCCGGTTACGACGGCGTGGAGCCTTCCGGCAACAGCAATGCCGCCCTGGCGTTTTTAAAATTGTCGGCGTACCGGCTCGATCTGGACCTCGAGAAGCGGGCGGAGGATATTTTTGTAGCGTTTCATGACGAGTTGATGAAATACGGCCTCAACTCGCCGTTCATGATGCAGGCTCTGCACCTGTACCTTGCCGGAAAAAAAGAGGTGGCCATCGTCGCACCGCGCGATCACGCATCCGCCGACGATATGCTGAAACTGATCCGCACCGGCTTCTTCCCGAATGCGGTGTTCGCCTTCGCGTGGGAGGACGCGCCGGAGAAACAACGGATTCCCCTGCTGGCCGACAAGCAAGCCGTCGACGGCAAGGCCACGGCTTATGTCTGCGAGCACGGCACCTGCCGAAAGCCTGTAACCTCCCCCGGGGAACTCAAAGCCTTGCTGGACGACTACCGGACCCTCTAGCGAGGGAGGCTCCTTAGCAGGAGGGGCAACTTGCTAACCGTTAATGACAAGCGATGGTCCTGGGGCGCAATTAATGGTTTTAAATTTATCTGCGGCGATGCGCCGCCCCCGCATTTGGTTTTGGCAATCAATTTTGGGGTGTGCTAGACTTTAGCCTCCCATTCGGGGATGATCTATTTTTCCACACTCAAAACTTTATCGACTATGCGACAGGAATTGATCGAATCGATGATAAATGCGGCCCTCGCCGGTGACGGTATTTCACGCCAACAGGCTCTGGAGTTGGGCACCCTGGACCGCGAGGAGTTGGACGCCCTGTTTGAGGGCACCGACCGGGTGCGCGACCGGTTCATGGGCAATGCCGTTAAAATCTGCTCGATTGTCAACGCCAAGTCCGGGAAATGCCCGGAGGATTGCGGTTTCTGCGCCCAGTCGTCTAAATTCCAAACCGACTCGCCGGAATACGGCTTAATGAAACCCGAGGAAATCCTCGCCGCCGCGAAAGAAGCCGAAGCCTTCGGCTCCAACGAGTTTTCCATCGTCACCTCCGGCACCGGCATGACCGACCGCACGGAACTGGACACACTGATCGAAGCCATCAAAATGATCAAGGCGGAAACCAAAATCGAAGTATGCTGTTCGCTGGGATTGATGAGCACCAAACATCTGAAGGAACTGAAAGCGGCGGGACTCGACCGGTTTCACCACAACATCGAAACCGCGGCCAGTCATTTCGAAAACATCGTCACCACCCATTCCTATCAGGATGAGGTGCAGGCCATCCGGAACGCCAAGGAAGTCGGACTGCACGTCTGCGTTGGCGGCATTTTCGGGATGGGCGAAACCTATGACCAGAGGGTGGAGATGGTGTTCGACGTGAAGGATCTGGAAACCGATTCCTATCCCATCAATTTCCTGAAACCCCTCGCAGGCACGGCCATGGAAAACATGGGCTGTATGGATTTATACGAAGCGCTGAGGACCATCGCCCTGCACCGGCTGGTGATGCCGCGCATGGATCTGTTTATCTGCGGCGGCCGCGAGGAAGTGTTCGCCGACCAGCAGGAAAAACTGTTCGCCGCCGGCGCCAACGGAATCCTGGGCGGCAATTATCTGACCACCAAGGGCCAGGATCCCAAACGGGATATCGAAATGATCGAAAACCTCG
>JAPUGN010000147.1 GCA_027298165.1 Nitrospinota bacterium | reverse complement strand
TTATGCTCCCCCACATAGGCGCCAATGACGGTCACCTTGGAGCCGTCCTGGGATTCAAACATTTCCTCCATGTTGAAATTGAAATAATTCCAGTCTTTTTCAAATTGTTTGAAAACGTTCTTAATGACAGCATCGGCCCCGTGGTGATGGCCGCCTTTGGGAAAACCTTTGTTTTGTATCCATTCGATGTTCTCGGAACAGAGGGCGCGGAATGCATCGTAGTCTTTCCTCTTTAAAGCGTTGTAAAGATTTTCAATGATCTCTATGGCTGACATGATCGTCTCCCAAATTCACTCATATTTTAAATATGGCCTTCTTCCAGGTCTCTGAGATCGGCCCAGGTGATTACATCCGTGCGGGTGGGATCGATCTGGTTTCTCTGGTCCAGGAATTCAGCCAGGGTCGCAGGGTCCGGTTTTCTATCCAGGATTTTAGCGTTCAAAAGATCCTTTTCTTTCCCGGTGCGGGAACCGCCAGACTCATCGGCCCATGCGGCCATTTGTCCATCGTCGTTCACCTCCGCCAAATCCGCGAAATCTTCCGGGTCCGTTTCCAGAAAGTTCAAAACGTGCCGGTCAAGCGGGCAGGGATAAATATATTCCCCCAGGGTGTTATTCCTAAGAGACCGCGCTTTGTCGATCATGCGGGGCAGATGAGCAATTCCCGCCAGGGTGTCTTTCGAACTTCGGGGCACGGTAACGTTTAAATTCAGGGCGGAAACTTTTTCTGTAATAGTCATGGCCTACCTCCTTGTTAAATAAAAAATTGTTCAATTAATTAAGAAACCTGCGGTTGTCCGGACAATTCGATCCGGTACCGCAGATTTTTATTTTCGGATTCCAGCTCCGCTATCCGTGATTCCAGCTCCAACATCGAACCTCCGGCCTCTTCTTGTGTGTACCTGGGAGTGATGTGTTGCGGACAATTCCAGTCGAACGCTTGAACTTTGAACACGATGATTCGTTCAACCGTGGCTTCGTAATTCGGTTGGACCAATTGCTCCGCCAATTCAGGATGATCGGCCGGGTCCAGCACTTCGGATTCCGCCCAGATTTTGAGCCGCTTTTTATTGGGATAATCCATCAGAAACAATACCGTCTTGTTGTTGTCATTAAAGTTGCCGGTGGTGATGTATTGTCCGTTGCCGCGAAAATCGGCAAAAGCCAGGGCGTGGTCGTCGATTACCTTCAGGAATCCTTTGGGACCGCCTCGGAATTGCATGTAAGGCCAGCCGTTTTTACCTACCGAAGAAATATAAAAACTATCTCTGGTTTTGATAAAACTATTCTCCTGCCAGGTGAGTTGGTTGCGAAATTTCCCGCCCCGCTCCATGCGCGAATAGGCGGCTCGCGTCCCGTACTTTTCCTGCTGTGCCTTGACACTGTCAGTAAATGCGAGTTCGGTAAAATTATCAGTCATAACATCCTCCTTGTTGGCTAAGGTAAGTTTAATGGACCTGTTACCGCCTAATGGGTGCCGCCGGTCAGCTGGAAAAATATGTAGTGGTCTTGTCTTCAGCGAGGCTCTGAATCTGCAAGCCCAGGCTCACCCTCTTGACCGTGAGGATTCTCCCGGCTACGGTTGTCCGAAAGGATTGGCCCACTTGCACCCCATAGCGTTGCAGAAGTTTCTGTTGAAAGCGGCTCAGGCCGATTTCGCTGGGAACACCCTTCAAATAAATTCGATTTTGAATCTTTTCCTGGAGGGCCTTGTCGAATATCCAAGCCAGGTCCGGTGCCCAATTCTCTCGTTCCGGTCCCCTGGCTGAAACGGGAAGGATCCTGTAATGAGTCTGAATCATGGGAAACGATTGCAGGTTCACAGGTGCCAGAGGTCCCACCGACTCCTCAAACCGCAAGCCGGTGCTGGTCCGCGTCACACTCCACAGCTCACCATAAACCGGAGTGATAAAAGATTTGCCGATTTGGATGCCGTATTTTTCCAGCATTCGCTGTTCCAGACTTGAAAGTCCGACGGCCACTTCTCCACGGGCCAGATTTTTATGGATCTTTTCCACGACCACCGGGTCAAACTGCCATCGGCCGGGCAACGGCGAACTGCTTTGACTGGAATAGGTCGGATCCTTACAGCCTGCCAACAGCAGTGTGAAAGCGACAATGATTGCAAAAGTGGTAATGTTTTTATTTTTCATTTGATTTTCCTCCTATCAAGGTTTAATGGTTTGAATTTTAGATTGATGACGGTAGTAAAATTGCGAAGTCCGGGTTCTCATGAACCGCTTTCACCGCAAGGGTGAAAGCGGTATTGCTGATCGTTTCTTTCACGGCGAACTCTCCTTTAAGCCCGGCCGTGGACATAGCCGCCGTCCACCGGAAGGATGACACCGGTGGTGAAACCTGCCGTTGCCAGGTGAATGACCGCTTCGGTGGTTTCATGAACTTCCCCGACCCGGTTCATCAAAGCGACACCGCCGAAAGTATCGACATCCATATCGCCGTAAATTGGCGTCCGTATTACACCAGGGGCGACGGCGTTGACGCGGATGTTATCCGCCGCCAACTCGCTGGCAAGACTGGTGGTCAGGGCATGGATGCCGCCTTTGGTGATCAGCGCCGCGCTCGCGGGTAAACCGGCCATGGAGTGCATGATGAGTACAGTGCCGATGTTGACAATACTTCCGCCACCCTGTTGCTTCATCTGCCGCACCGCCGCCTGGGTGACGAAGTACGTCCCCTTCAAGTTGATGCGGATGTAGTTGTCGATATCGTCCTCGCTGTTTTCCAGGAAGGGTTTGAGTCCGAAGATCCCGGCATTGTTGACGAGCACATCAGCACTGCCGAAACGCTCCACCGCCGTGCGGACTATCTTTTCACCGGTCTCTTTGTTGCCGATATCTCCCGGCACCAGCGCGATTTTTTCTCCGCCACCCAATACTTTTGCGGCGGAGGCAAGTTTTTCACTGTGACGTGAATTCAGAACGACATTGGAACCTCTTTCCAGAAATCCCTTGGCAACGTCCAGTCCGATGCCGCTTGACGCCCCTGTGATCAATACTGTTTGCGTTTTGTTGGACATGATATTTTCCTTTCAATTAAAGATGGTTGTTGATGATGCGGGCGATTTCTTCCTTCGGTTGCACGCCCACGATCTGTTGCACCAGTTGCCCGTCTTTGAAAAGTAGAAGGGCGGGAATGCCGCGAATCCCGTATTTGTGAGTGGTCATCGGGTTGGCGTCCACATCCAGTTTGGCCACCCGAATGCGGTCGCCATATTCCTCGGCCAGGGCTTTCACGGTCGGGGCCATCATGTGGCAGGGTTGACACCAGTCGGCCCAGAAGTCGACCAACACCGGTTTTTTGGATTGGATCACCAAAGTCTCAAAATCATCATCGTCCAGATGAACCACTTCATTGCTGATCGCTACGCTTTCTTGATTCATTGTGTTGCTCCTTAAATTTTTTCTGTGATATGGAATCCATCATGCAGGCCCCCTGCGACAAGCAGGGGGCTCGTCGGTTCTTAATTAAAACGTAAGGACATTAAAACCCTGATCCTGGAGATTGCTCAGACTCGGCAGGCCGGTGGTTTTTGGGACTTTGTTGTCCTTGATCAAATCGTATCCTGAGGTATCGGCGCCGAATACATCGGCGCAGGCACAGGAGATGCCTTGGATTTTGTCCGCTACCGCTTCAAACAATTCATGCGCGGGATGATCCTCTTTTTGCAGAACTTCGGGCCAGCGTGTGCCGGCGCCTTGAAAGAGAATGGACACTTCCTTGCCGGCGCTTTTAAAATCGTAAGCAGTGGCCAGACCGTTAAAGACTCGTCCCAAAGATTCTTCAGATCCTCCTTTGGGGTCGGATAGAATGATGATTGCAGTTT
>JAPUGN010000146.1 GCA_027298165.1 Nitrospinota bacterium | reverse complement strand
AAGCCGGAAGATTTTATGTTGAATTGAAGGCGTTCCCGAACCTGCTCCGAGCGGTTTAAGGAGTGTAACCCTTCACATTCGCCAGTTCCGCCCCTTCGAGTCGGGCGCCTTCCAGCGTGGCTCCGGTCAGGTTGGCATCGCTCAGATCGGCCTGCGACAGGTTGGCCTGATCGATTTCGGCGCGGTGCAGGTCGGCACCTTTCAATTTCGTTCCCACCAGAGACGCCCCCTTCAGTTTGGCTCCGGCGAGATCCGCTCCTTCGAGGTTCGACTTGTCGAGTTTGGCTTTCCGGAGGTTGGCCCCGGTCAGGGCAACCTTGTTCATGGACGTCTTCTCCAGGACGGCTTCCGGCATATGGGCCCGGCTGAGGTCCGACCCGTCCAGATTGGCCTCATTGAAATTCGCCCCTTCCAGATTCGCATCGCTGAGATCCACGCCTTCCAGATTGGCTTTGCCGAGTTTGGCGCGGCTGAGGTTGACCCCCCGCAGGTAGGCGCCTTTCAAATTGGCGTTGTTCAATTTGGTCCGGTTCATTTGGGCGCCTTCGAGTTTCACCTTCAACAAAATAGCGCCGTTCAAGTCGGCGATATCCAGATTGCATTCGCTTAAATCCGATCCTTCAAGGTTGGTTCTTCTGAGGATGGCGCCGTTGAATTTGGCGCGGGTGATGTCGGCCTCCGTCAGTTGGGCTTCTGTCAAATCCGCCCCGGTGAAATCCACCCGCGTGAGCCGGGCTTTATTGAAATCGGCGCCGAACATTTTGGCGCCCTTGATTTCCGCCCGCACCATATTGGCCCCCCGCAGATTGGTTTCATAAAACACGCCGATGCTCAGTTTGGAATCCGACAGGTCGGAGCCGCTCATATCCGCATTTTTGAAATTGGCGCGGGACAGATCGGCGTTGTTCATGGACGCGCGGGACAGGTTGGCTTTCAGAAAATCCGCTTTGTTGAGAATGGATTCATTCAAATTGGCCTTGCTCAGGTTGGCTTCATGCAGTTTGGCGCGGCGCAGGTCGGCCCGTTCCAGGTTGGCCTCAGACAGATTCGCCCGGTTCAGTTGCGCATCGTTCAGAATGCAGTCCATCAACTCGGCTTTCGAAAGGTCCACATCATTGAGCAGGCACTCCGTCATCTCGGAGTCGGCCAGTTTCGTTCCGGCCAGTGTCGAGCCGGAGAGGTCGATGCCGTAAAAGTTCAGGTTGGACAGGTCGAGCCCGGCGAGGTCCCGGTTTTGGAGGTGCGGTGTCTCGTCTGCTTCCTCTTCATTCTCCTCCTCCTTAGCCTCCACCTCGTCGGGGGAAGTTTCCTCATCCCCGGTTTCTTCCTCTTCAGGAGTTTCTTCCTCTTCAGGAGTTTCTTCCTCTTCAGGAACTTCTTCCTCTTCGGGAGCTTCTTCCTCTTTCTCCTCTTGGTCCTCCTCCAGTTCGGCTTCAGCCTCCATCCGCTCCTTGTATTCCTTGAGCTGGTTGAGAATGTCCTCGACTTCTTCGCGCGTCAAATCCGCCATAAAACCCCATAATGAAATATAAAAAAGGCCGGATAGGCCGGCCCGGTTGGTATGTCCTTTGGCTTTAAATAATCTCAGACCATAGCTCACCCGCTCCCGGAACGCAAGGGGGAAGGTCAATTTTTCGGCGCCTCACAGGCAGGAAAACTTGTTGCAGAACAGAGTGGTGATTTGGCGGAGGGGGAGGTCGAGGCGGCTGTGCACCTCCGCCCCCATGATATCCGGCATTTTCCCGTAAAAGGCGTGGGCGATGCCGCCGGTGATGCAGGCTTGGGTATCGCTGTCGCCGCCCAGGGACACCGCTTTGCGGACCGCGTCCTCGTAACTTTCCGATTCCAGAAACGCGGTGATAGCCTGCGGCACCGACCCGGGGCAGGTGGCGTCATACCGGTAATCGGGCCGGATGGCGGCGAGGCTCTCGCTCAGATTGTATTGAAATTGCGTTTCAATGAATTGTCGGATCTCGTCCTTGCTTTTTCCGGTGCGGGCGAGAAAGATGGCAGAGGCTGTGGCCTGCGCGCCCTTGATCCCTTCCGGGTGATTGTGGGTTACTTCGGCGGTGATTCGCGCCTGCTCCAGCACGTCTTCCAGGGAATCGCAGGCGAAGCCGACGGGACTCACCCGCATGGCCGACCCGTTGCCGAAACTGTTGTAGGGTTCGCGGGAAGCGGAGGCGGCCCATTGCATGAACCCGGCCCCGTAGCCGGCGTCCGGGTAGCGGTGATAATACTCCTTGAGGGTGTCCACCAGGTTCGCTCCATGAACGATCGTGTCCGCCACCGCCAGGGTCAACACCGTGTCGTCGGTAAACCGGCAATCCGGATGAAACAATTCGAATTCGGTGGTTTTGACGGGGGCGGCCTCGAAACGCGAACCGATAAGATCCCCCACAATCGCTCCCAGCATATTTCACCTATATGTCATGGGTCTGTGAAGTAACGTTGGTTTCTTCAACGGCTGAAACCCGTTCCATTTTGCATGATTTTCGTTATACTAAAAACAACAAAATAATTCCAAGAAAATATGAATTTCCCTGTAAAACCCCCGATGGTTTCATTAAGCTTTTTTCGCTGGGATCCCCATCAAAAGCGGAGCGCGCACCGTTTGTTCGGTTTCAGTTTTCTTCTGCTTTTTCTGGAAGTCGGGTTGATTCGTTTTATTCCCGCCAATGTTCAAGCCGTTTCATATTTCATCAACCTCGTTCTGATCGCCACCTTTCTGGGCATGGGCGTGGGTATGGTGTTACAGGCGCGCGGCCGGGATTGTCTGGCTTATTTTGCGCCGCTCACACTGGTTTTATTTTCAGCCCTGTTTTATTTTTCCAATGAAGCGCTGGTCTTTTCATCGGAGGGGGGAGAGGTCTTCTATTTCAAACATGCGGTGGCCTCTTCCAATGCTATGCAATGGGGTTTGGAGCAGGTGGTCTTTGCTCTGTTTGTGATGACCACCCTGGTGTTCGTCCCGCTGGGGTCGGGGATTGCCCGCGAATTCGAAACATTCAAGCCTTTGGTCGCCTATTCCATCAATATTCTTGGAAGCCTCTCGGGCTTGGCGGCCTTTTCTCTATTGAGCTGGTTTTCTATTTCTCCATGGGTTTGGTTTTCTATTGGATTTGTATACTTTGCCTTGCTGAGCGTTTCCAATAAAAAAATCCTGGCTACGGCTTTGATTTTCCCGATGGTGCTCTGGATCGTGGTTCAGGTTTCCCCCATTGATAAAAAAACCGAGGGAATCTGGTCCCCCTATTACCGAATTGATTATTCTAATGGCGGATGGTTTGTGGCTTTGAGGGTCAACGGAAGCCTGCATCAGTACATTTTAAATTTGGATAAAGATATCGTGGTTGATGATCAGGGCGCGGCCGATTTGCTCAAGCGCATCCGCACCAGTTACCTAGCTCCTTACTCTTTTGTTGCTTCGTTGGATGAGGTGTTGATTCTCGGCGCCGGGACAGGAAATGACGTGGCCCTGGCTCTGGAGAAGGGGGCCGGGCATGTGGATGCCGTCGAGATTGATCCGGAAATACTCAAGCTGGGGAAGCGCTTTCATTTTCAGAAGCCCTATTCCGACTCCCGGGTTACTATATATAATGATGACGCCCGCGCGTTTCTCAAAAAATCCGATAAAAAATACGATTTGATTATTCTGGGAACTCTGGACAGCCAGACCCTGCTTTCCGGCATGGCCTCGATTCGGTTGGATAATTATGTCTATACGGTGGATTCTTTCAAGTCCATTCGGAATCACCTCAATCCTGATGGAATTCTGGTGGTGTATCACCAGTCGGAGAAACCGTTTTTGGCGGAAAAAATTTTCGGAATTCTTTTGGAAGCTTTCGGCCGGCCTCCCTTGATGAAATATGAGGTCCCTCACTTGTTCAATTACACGTTTGTTGGGGGTTGGAATGGAAATGCGGAAGAAACGTTCAAAATCAATGCTACCCAGGTTGAATTCAATAAAACGATTCAATACGAAGTGGGAGAGGACGGGAAAAATCTTTATCCCTTTAAATTACCGACAGACGACTGGCCCTATCTATTTTTAAAACAGCCGAGCATTCCTCAGCATTACTGGAAAGTAGGCGCCTTTATAGTTTTGTTTTCAGTCTTAATTATAGGAGGAAGCCTTTGGACTAAAAAGGGAATGGGAAAACCCGACTGGACGTTGTTGTTTCTTGGGGCAGGCTTCCTTCTTCTTGAAACCAAAAGCGTCACTGAAATGTCCCTTTTATTTGGGTCCACCTGGGTGGTGAATGTGCTGGTTTTTTCTTCCATACTGATTATGGTTTTGCTTGCCAACGGCCTCGTCATTCGGTCGGTGAGTATCAATCCTCATTTCCAGTGGGGATTATTGGTCGTTTCTCTTTTGGTGATTTATATGATTCCTGTGGATGCGTTGCTGGCTTTGCCTTTGCCGGGACAATGGTTGTTGGGGAGTTTAATGGTGGCATTGCCGATCTTTTTTTCCGGCATCCTGTTTGCCGTGATTTTTAAGAACCGGGGCCATCCGGCCCA
>JAPUGN010000145.1 GCA_027298165.1 Nitrospinota bacterium | reverse complement strand
TAATAGTTCTTTGGAAGCCCTCCGGCTCAATCAGAGCACAGTTAACGTTTCTCCGGTTATTCTACACGAAATTCCACGCCCCTATTGACACCCTACCAAATCCATATTGATTGACATTGTCGGCAAGCTGAAATAGAGTTGGGGCATCCAAATACCCGTAACATGAGGGCTTATTATGAAAAGGTTAATCCTTTTGGGTATTGCATTAACTCTTGCAATGGGGTGCACAGCCACTTTGCCTGTAAAGGTCGAGGTGGATCCGTCGTATTCTCTGGTAGGAGTGAAAACAGTTTCAATCCAAACTCATTGTGATGAGGCCCTAATAGTTGAGGTCGAACCCGCTTTCAAAGACGGTTATTGTGAAACTTTAGCTTCCAACATTAAACTTGCCATTAAAAGGAAATTGCGTGTAACCAACACAGAAATTGAACCAGACTTGATAGTCGATATTAAATTGGAGGAAGTTCGTGGAGGAAGTTCCGCCACTAGGTTTTTGATAGGCTTTGGCGCGGGTCGGTCGGTGACCACCGTATATGTCAAAATACTTCGTAACCAACAGATTATTGCCGAGGGCCGGATTACAGAAACCACAACAATGCCTGACATATTAGGTGGAACTTATACAAATGAAGGTTCCATTTTGCGGGATGCTCCTCGCGTGGCAAACAAGATAGCTGATTTTGTGGTTAATCCCAAAAATGAGGAACAAAGTGTTGAACCTTGAAAATAATAATGTCCCTCTTCATCCCCCACAGTTGTCCGAAATGCTTTGAGAGCGTGACGCTGATTCAGCTACGGCTTAATCCCCACCGTAAATAAAAGTTTTATGCCAAAAGATAGTAGATAATTGATACAATCCCCCGTTTCGGATGATCCCTTCAAGCCCAAAAAGATTTTCCATGGTGCAGAGAACAAAATTTGAGGACGTCGAGTCCATTTTTGAAGGACGCCTGCGCGGCAATCAGGCCATGTTGAGCGGCCTCGGCCTGACGGCAGAGGAAGCCCGCCTCCTCTGGCAGGCTCCCCGACTAAAAGAGGTGAGCTGGCTGGATCTGGACGACAATCAATTGGGGGATGACGGCGTCGCGGAGCTGGCGCAATGTGAACTGTTGGACAACGTGCAATACCTCAACCTCAATAAAAACGGGGTGACCGATGCCGGCCTCCGAAAACTCGCCGCGTCGAAATGCCTCCCCAAACTGAAACGTTTGCACCTGAAACACAATTCCATAGAAGGACCGGGCGTTATCGCATTGTTCGAGTCGCAAACCCTGGACGGGCTCACCACGTTTCAGATCAACGAAGGTTGGACCTGCAAGAAACGCGAAGGCTGGCGCTACAATCCCCAGCTCTGACCGGGCAAGGCCCGGAGCAAATTTCGCTGAGGCGTTGTGGTGAGATGGTAAAATTACTTTCGGTAACTTTGAGTCCAGCGTCACGCTGGCCCCATCTCTGATTTATGGACTCCTCTCAACCCATTCTGCAGATTCATATACTGGTCACCGGACCGGACCGGCCGGGCATCCTGGCGGAGGTGCTGGACGCCATCGTGCGCCACCAATGTGTTGTGGTCGACATCAAGCAGTTCGTCTTCAACGGACTGTTGAACCTGTCTATCCTGCTGGAGAGTAAAAGCCCGCAGGCGCTGGAGGACCTCCAGCAATCCCTGAAAGAATACGGCGTGAAAGCCGGCATGAAGGTCGGGGCTTATCCCTGGGACCCGGATTACCGGCCGGAAGCGCCTTACAAACACCGGTCAGTGGTTACCCTGCTGGGACAGAAAATCGGTTCCGTGGCCCTCCAGGAACTGACCCGCACCCTGGCCGATCTGGATATCAACATCATCCGCATCGAGCAGTTGGACTATGAAGACCATCACGTGCTGGAAATGGTGATCGGCGCCCGGCAGGTGATGACCACCGTCGATATCCTGACCGCGCTGTTGCACTTCAAGGAAAACTTCGACGTCGATATCGCGGTGCAGGAGGACACCCTGTTCCGCCGCAACAAACGCTTAATCGTGCTGGACGCGGACATGACCTTCCTGCAATGCGAGGTGATCGACGAGATGGGCAAGCTGGCCGGGGTGGGGGAGCCGTTGGCGGCCATTACCGAAAAGGTCGTGCATGGCGACATCGACTTCACCACGGCCCTCAAACAGCGAGTGAAACTTTTAAAAGGATTGACAGTATCGCAAATGGAACAACTGTACGAAACCCTGCCGCTCACTCCGGGGGCGGAGGAACTGGTTCGGATTTTGCAACACCTGAATTACAAGATCGCCATTGTCAGTGGCGGATTCCAGTTTTTCATATCCCGGCTTGTGGAAAAGTATCGGCTGGATTACGGATTCGCCAACCAACTGCAGATCGCGGACGGGAAAGTGACTGGTGAGGTGGAAGGGGAGATCGTCGACGCCCAGGCCAAGGAAAAAATTTTGGTGTCGCTGGCGGAGCAGGAAGGATTTTCCCTGCAACAAGTGGTGGCGGTCGGCGACGGCGCCAACGACATCCACATGCTGGCACGGGCCGGACTCGGCATCGCCTTCAACGCCAAGCCCATCGTCCAGCAACACGCCCAGGCCTCTATCAGCACCTATAACCTGGAATTAATCCTTTACTTTTTGGGGATTTCAGGAAAAGAACTTAAAGAACTACGTAAGGTTATGAAGAAGCCGGGTTCGTAACGATTTCCCGTTTAATCTCCCACTCGCCTTTTGCGGTTTCCTCGCCCGGCATCTTTCCTCTCAGCGTCGACTCCACAGGCACTCTGTATTTTATTGTTTAAATTTTAGCCGCTCTTATACTTAGAGCATGAGAATAATCTTTCGATAATTAAAAAAGAGCTTTTTTACATGAAAACTTCCTTCAATACCCGGCTTTACTTCCTTGCCGTTTTATGGATTGCAGTTTGGATACCGGTCATGGCGGTGCCAGCCAATGCCGATTCATTGGGGGATGCTGCCCGAGCCTACCAGTCCGGCAATTACAAGAAAGCTTTTGAACTTCTCAAACCGCTTGCCGAGCAGGGCAATGCGGCGGCCCAATATAACCTGGCGTTTATGTATGAACGCGGCAAATGGGTTTCCCAGGATTACACTACTGCCGCAACGTGGTACCGTAAGGCCGCACAGCAGGGTCATGCCAAGGCCCAATTCTTCCTGGGAACGATGTATCAGGATGGCATTGGGATTTCTCAAAACCACTCAACTGCCGCAACGTGGTTCTTAAGGCCGCAGAGCAGGGGATGACCGAAGCCCAATTCAACCTGGGATACATGTATAACAAGGGCCAGGGGGTTTCCCAGGATCACCGCGAGGCGCTTAAGTGGTACCGTATGGCTGCCGAACAGGGTCATTCCAAAGCCCAATTTAACCTGGGGATTCTTTATGCGGAAGGCAAGGTAATCCGTCAGGATGCTTTTCTGGCTTACAAATGGCTGAGCCTTTCAACTCCTGAATTGTCCCCCGGGCGTGATCGGGATTTCGCCAATAAACTACTGAAAATTATTAGAAAAAATATGCCCGATGCCGATTTGGTTAGCGCCGATAAAATGGTCCAGGAATGGGAAGCGCAACATAAAAGAAGGTAAAAAGGCTGGGGTAATTTCAGTTATTGAACTTAAGGAATTACGTAAGGTTATGAAGTCGCCGGGTTCGTAACGATTTCCCGTTTGATCTCCCACCCGCGTTTCGTGGTTTCCTCATCAAACAGTTTGCCTCTCAGCGCCAGTTCTACCGGCAGGGCCCCTTTGGGGAGTTTGCCCTGCGCTCCAAGAATGGCGATGATCGACGCGTGCCAGCCGGTGAGTTGCTCCATGGCGGTGAAGCCGGTTTTCTTATCGTAGGTCTGCTGTAAATCCAGCGTACAGGATGCGGGCGATCCCTTGTGCTTGCCGGTAGCCCGGGTGCGGAGGATGCAGATATCGCGGACCGGCGAATCCGGAATGATTTCCGGAGCCAGCAGAGCCTCGAGTTTTTCCCGCGGCACCACCCTTTGTCCGTCGATTTCCACCGGTTCCAGTTCGAACAATCCCTGTTTCTGAAATTCCCGGAATTGCTCCCAGTGGCCGGGATAGCGCAGGGTTTTGTTTTCCAGCCGTTGGAGTTTGCCCTGAAAGGTCCACGGGGCGGTGGACAATCCGCCGGAAGTGACTGCGGCTTCCATACGGCCGAGCGGTTCCGGAAACTCCAAGGATTCGATTTCCGTCAGGCAGGGGATGGCAGTCGGCT
>JAPUGN010000144.1 GCA_027298165.1 Nitrospinota bacterium | reverse complement strand
CTGAATGCCCTGGTTGATGCTGTCCGAGACCATCTGGGTCAACACTTCCTGTTTGACCTCCGGCCCGAAGCGCTTCTCCAGCATGGAGGTCGGCACCTTGCCGGGGCGGAATCCCGGAACCTTGACCTCGCGGCCCAGCTTTTGATAGTCGGCTTTGAGCTTGGACTGGTAATCGCCCCGCGGAATCTCGATAGTTAGCTTGCGGTTACAGGCGTCGATTTCCTCGACTTCACATTTCATAAATCACTATATTTAAAGGGTTTAACCGCATATGCGAAGGGGGGGATTCGAACCCCCACGGTTGCCCACTGGATCCTAAATCCAGCGCGTCTGCCAGTTCCGCCACCCTCGCGAACATTGAGCCATCGATTAAATCACCTTTTATCAGGCGTGTCAAACCGGGAGCCGGGGCGGAACACTTTGAAAAAAGGCCTGCTAAAAAAACGGTCAAAATAGTCGTTGCCAAACGCCGGGGATTCCTCCACTATTCGACTATCCTACCAGAGAGAGTTGTTTGTCTAATACCTTAAACCTGAATCAAGGGGGTATTTATGATCAACAAGTTTGTTTCATTAGCAATTCTTATGGGTTTTGTCCTGAGCTTGGCGGTGACGCCTGCGTGGTCCGGTGAAGACGAAGCCGTCGCCAATGAGCTTACCATCCTGCTCAAAGCATCCCGCGCGGTTTTGGTTCAAAACAAACCCCTGATCAAGAATCCACAGAAGGCCGGTATCGGCGTCGACAAGTTCATTTCCATTACTTTCAAAAACTACGAAAAAGCCACCGGTAAAAAGTTCAAGAAGGGCAGTGGTAATATCGGCAAGGCGCAGGACCAGCTGATCCAAGCCATCAAGCAGGTGGTGGATGGCGTAGTCAGCGGCAAGGACACCGCGCTGGATCCAAAGGGGCGTTTTCTACCCGCCATCTTCGCCCGCAAGGCTGCCACCCAGTTCGGCCAAGTGACAAGAGGTCACATGACCCTCAAACTTACCACGCGTGATGATTACCTGGTGAACGTTTCCAACAAAGCCGATGCCTGGGAAAAAAGCGTGATCGATGGGAAATTTCTGAAAAAGGGCTGGAAAAAAGGTCAGGCCTTTTCCCAGATGACCCAGCACAAAGGAAAAAAAGCGTTTCGCCTGATTTCTCCTGAGTATTTCAAGAAGGGGTGCATGGGTTGCCATGGCGGTGAGAACGGCACCAAGATTCACGCCAGCAAAATGCCCGGTATTGAAGGCCAACTGGGCGGTGCCATCAGCGTTGCGATTTACAAATAGCCATAATGGAAAGTTTCGTTGGACGGACGACTCAACCCGGTTGATCTCTCCCGCGAGTTACACCCGACGGTCATCAACCACAAACCCATCTGGCAGGATCATTTCGAAACCGGAGCCTTTTAAAAAGGCTCCGGTATTTTTTTGGGTGGCGTATCTCTTATCTTTTGATTTTGCGGTCGGCCGGGGCGAGGCGGGTTTGCGGCGGGTAATAACCCTTGGGTACGGTAAAGTTGGGGTACACCCAGGACTCCTTGCCCAGCAAAACGGCGGGGGACAGCACGGCGTTGCATCCGACTTCTACATAATCGCCCAGCACCGCGCCGAATTTCGAACGTCCGGTGTGGACTTCCTTGCCCTCCACCTCCAGCCGAATCCGCGGGAACAGCGCGTCCCGTTTATCCGCCGGAGAGCGTAATTCCAGGTTGGCGAGACGCGAACCCGCTCCGAGGTTGACGTAACTGCCAATGATGCTGTCGCCGATATAATTGAAATGCCCCGCTTCGGTATGATTCATGATGATGCTGTGCTTCACCTCGGTGTTGTGGCCGATGACGCATTGGTCGCCCACCAGAATGCCACCGCGCAAGTAGGCGCCCTGGCGAATTTCGCAATCTTTTCCGATGATCGCCGGTCCCTTGATGATGGCCGAAGGCTCCAGCACCGTTCCCCGATCCAGAAATATATCCAACGGTTTCAAAATCACCGGTTCGGTAATCTCAACCCATCGCTCCACATAACACGCCGGCTCGTTGAGACGGGACAACGCATCGTTCTTCGCCAGCGTCAGCCCGTCAAGCGAGGTCACCTGCCGGACGTCCGGCAAATCGTCGAGGGCATCGCGCAGGGAGGGCTCAAAGGTATCCAGCGGCTGCCAGGGCGTTTCGATACCCTCAAACCAGTGCTTGTAGGCGAAGTCGTCGAGGTGATCGTAAAAGTGTTTCAGGTCCATAGCAACAATACCGGAACATGGTTTTCAGAATGCGCCAGCTTTATTCCGGCGCACTGTTAATATACCATGACCCCAGTGGGGTCAGTCGCCAGCCCTTTGCGGACGGTTGCACGAGTTTTTGTTTTTCCAATTCCACCAGCACCCGCCGGTGGGTGGCGCCGGTGACCTGTGACTCCTGCAGAGGTTTGCCCGCAATGCGGCTCAACAGATCCAGCTCCACTGGGTAATGTCGGCTGTCTTCGTTTTTGAGTGCGGTAAAAAGGATGCGCACCGCCTGCTCTCCCATCGCCTTTAATGATACAGCGTCGCCTTTGGCCCCGCGCAGGTTGACGCTGATCTTGTTTTCGGTGCCGGAGTTGCGGACAAAAATACCCGCCGCGGTGCCCTTCGGAGACTCCAGTGAAATGTACAGCATATCCCGGTCCCGGCGGAAAGGCGTCACCCGTCCCCGGTAACCCCGTTCCCGTGCCGCTTTCAGGATAGATCGTCGAATACGGTGCCAGACCCCGGAGCCGTTCACGAATTGTTCCTGATGAATGCTATACACGTACAGGGTCTGCTTGAAGCCAGGAGGAAAGGGCCGCTCCAGTCGGGCGTAATACCGGGCCACCGGTTGGCCGCCCAGCAGAACCTGGGACGCGGCGAAGGTATTCAATGCGCTTTTCAAACCGTTGCCGCAAAACACGGGCATGCGCTCTCCCTCCTTCCCGTCCATCCAACCCAGAGTAATGTTATGACCCGTCTCTTCACTGCCCACCGCGAAGGGTAAATTTCGCAACTCGGGGTCACCGGCACTCAATCGATCGATTCGTGCCTCCAGGGTTTCAAGGGCCGAGACGTCCTGCTGTTCAGATCGCTGCAATAACCCCAGTTTTTTTTTCAGGGCCGCTGCCTTCGACCCCCGCATTCCTTTCATCCGTGTTTCCACGATCAAAAGAGCGATGCAGTGCAACACCCATTTATCGCCAACCGGCGACAACTGCGGCCGGTATCCCAACCGCGCCACCGCCCGCGACGTATTGAGATCGCTTTCCACTGTATGGACGTAAACCGTGCCCTGATATTTTTTGGGATCGCACTTCATAAGATATTCGGCCTGCAAATAGGCCGTTTCATCGCCGCTCAGCACCAACAGACAATCCTTGCCCGGATGATAATCGAGCCGGTAAAAACGATCGCCGTCGGCATCGAATACCGCGCCGCTGAGGCGGAGGGTCCCCGACCGCAGACGGTTTTTATGTTTGCGGCCGAGCTCAAACAGTTTCAGGAGGGCGGCGTGTTTTGAAAAAAGGCCGGAACCTTTTTGGATCATGTCCCGGGAAATGACGGAATAACCCTCAAGGTCGGCCACACCGCTGTTGAGGTTGACGTTGCCGTTTAAGCGATTGTTGATTTCGATGACCTTTCCGAAACCGACTTTCCTGAACACCTCCGCGGCGATGCCGGCGAGCGATCCGCGTGCCGGGTCCACCACCAAAAGGATATTTTTAAAAGAAACATCCCGGCACCAGGAATTTTCCGGGTCCAGGGAAAAACGGCGAAACAAATCGAGCGCCGGTTGTCTCTGGTCGATGCGCCGTCCTTTGACCGGTTTGCTGCGGAGGGCTCCCAGAGACATCAGAGTGCGGGTCAGGGCGATATCGTTTTCCGGCAGGAGTTTCATCCCCCGGTAGGCGAGAAAGGTCTTGATGCCGTTTTGGTCTTTCGGATTGTGTGACGCGGTGACCATGAACGCACCCCCGGCGCCCCGGCTCATCATGAACATCGGTACCAGCGGGGTCGGTACCGTGCCCAGCACCAGGGCATGTACCCCGGCTTTGCGGATACCCCGGATCACCGCGCCGGTAAAGTATCCCTTAACGTCGCGGGGGTCCCAACCCACGACGCAGGAATCGCCGCGCCGGAGTTGCCGGTTGCGGATCAACGAGCTCACGTGGGCGTAGGCGTAGCGCTCCATGAACTCCTCGGTGATCACCCCCCGGTCCAAAAACGCCTGCATCGGCGACAGACCGTTAAGCGAGGGATCGCTGGCGCGGCGCACTTGCCGGCGAATGCCATCGGTGCCCTGCACACGGAATCGACGGGAAATGGAACGTTTTTTGGAGGGGGTCATGGGTTCGATTGGGCGGTCAGAGCGCTATCAGGGAAGGATGGAGGCCACTGATGAGGGGATTGTAACACAAAAGGCCCAAGCGGAAAAACCGTCCGGGCCCGGAGTGCAGGTGTCTCAAGCATGCCTGCAATAGGAAGTCACCCTTTTACTCTTCTTGGAGGAGTACATCTTCAGCAAATCTGTACGGGATCCCACTCACTATTTAATTACGGCAAAAACCGTAGGCGCGTATCAATTGTTGGGTGAACACCCCATGGGTTAAATCCACATCCTGATTGAGAAAATGAACCGCTTTTTCACCCTCCAGAATCATCTCCATGTCATTATCAAGATGGGATTCAGAATTTTCAGAATTCCCGGCCGGTTCATCCAGCCTGCGGGGTTCGTCCAATATCTTTTCGACCAGCTTCTTGCCGTCAAGGATGTAATCGTGCTGGCAGAGAAAATCCAACATATCCATCTGCTTTAAAATCTTCAGGCAGTTACGGACATTGTTCGAGTTGAGAATGGCCCGGTTGATTTCCAGCCATAAAAATTCCGCCAGTTCTTTTTTGTTTCGATCTTCCATTGTTCAGTCCTCTTCCTTCGAAATTTCCGATCCGTATTCAATCACTTCCCTCTAAATCCTAAGCCGGGTCGAATTGTCTTTCTCCGTATCTGGAACCAGTCTACCTGGTCGATATCACAGGCCCGTTAGCGTTGTGTTACAAAATTGAAACACTTGCAATTTTGAAATATATAGAAATAGATAGTTAATGTAATTTAAATTACACAAAATACTGATTTTAAACCACCTTAACAATTCTTGCGTCTTTTACTGGAAATTTCCCGGACGGGAAATGAGGTTGGCCCTCAGGCCTTTTTCAGTGGAACTTGGTTTTCAATAATTCGACGGGGCTTTCGTATTTATCGCAGGCCACCACGGCTTCCTGCGAATCCAGTTTGGAGCCGTTGGTGACCGACACCTCCCGGCTGAAGACCGGCTCGGCGCCACAGCTTTGTATTTCATGCGTGCAGTAATTGCACATGTTGACCGTTTGCAGAATCTTTTCCATCCCATCTCCCCTAATACTTTGTCAGATCACTTTTCTTTTAGATTAAAGGTCCTTTTCCTGTTTGTAAATCGCAAAAACAGCCTTCCAAAATATCGACGCTCCTTTAAAAATATATCTGCCGATAATTCAATCAGGAAGCGGGGGTCTGACTGCGGCTGAGATTAAAATTCATTTCATATTCCGCATCGATGCGGGAGAGTCCAGCGAAAGGTGAGTCGTCGTCTGCCGGAATGAACTGCGACAGGGCTTCGAAAGGGTTGTCCTTCAATGGGCGGGATTCCAGCGCCGCCAGATCGGGAGGGATGGGGTCGCGCCGTAACAGGGGCAAGGTGGCGTGTTCGAGTGCAAACTGTTCTCCCGCTTTCTCCAGGGCGGCGAGCGGCGCCCCGCCCTCGGCCATACATTGTTTGATGGTCTTTTCCGCCTGCCGCACCCGCTCCATCAACCGGGTATGGGCGTAATCGGGTTTGGACAGAATCATGAACTCCAGATGCGGCCAGTAGTTGTTGACAAAATCCTCAAAATCCACCTCCACCGCCTGACTCAGTTGAATGTCCCGCGCTCGCTCGGCGTCGGTGTTCAACAATTCGTTATAGACCCGCACGATATTGCGGGTGGTGTCGTACAACACGGCCCAGTGGTAGGTATTGGCCTTTTCATAGGTGCGGAAGGAATCCATCCCTTTGATCAATAGGACCATGAGCGAGTGCATGTCCTCCATTTCCATAAACGATCCCGCCCAGGGAAACTGTTGGCGGTACCATTCGGGGATGTTCGCCGGGTATTCGTCGCGCATGGCCCCTTCCGGTTTCTGGTACTCGTTGTCGACATAGTTGAGGACGTCGTCAAGCTCCTTGTACGCCAAGTCCAACCCGGCGCGGATCACTGTATAGGGAAACAGTTTGCGCTGGTATTCCATATATTCGCGCAACGCCGCGTTGTCGGCTTCGCGCGCATGTTTATGATCGCGTTCGGTAATATCTTTGGCAAAAATCAGCATAAACGGTTCCCATTGATCCAGGTTCTTGAATAACTCACTGCACCCCGCAGGTCATTTTTTGTCTTTGGAGAAATGCATCATCTCCGATATCGTTTTCATGATGTTTTTCTTTTCGTCGTCACTCATATTCTCAACACGTTTTTTAATTTCGGCCAACTGTTCCGGCTTCAGTTTCGCCATCGCTTCCTTGGCCATGGACGACAGATCGCCCAACCCCGAAAGCTTGCTCCACCAGGAGCCCTCGGGCGAATCGGGCGCCTCCTTCCGGGCCGGCTCATTTTCCGTTGCGGCCATTTCGGGCGAGCGGAACACGATGTAATCCCCTGCCATCGCACCGAGAACACCCTCGCCTTTCAGATGCTCGAGCACGTCGGCCAGCGCGGTGCCGTTTTTCTTGCAACTTTCGTGGACCGGCTTGAACGGCAGGCGCACCACCTTATCGGGAAACCCGCTTTTGATAATGGAAAACTTGATGCTGTCCGCCACCGGATTCGATGCGCTCATAATTTTACCGGGAACCGTCTCCCGCCGATCAGAGATTTCAGGATTTGAAGTGATGTTGCCGATTTTAGTACAAAGCCTCGTCTTCCCCAAACAAAATCCACCGTTTACTGCGGCACAACCTGCTCCTCAACACCCCGGCGGGCCTTGGCGGCGATGGCCCACGATGTGGATTTGTGCTAAAATCCGCTCAATCCAACCGATAACAGGTGTTCTATCGTCAACTACTAAGACCTGAGAAATCAGGCGGAGGCGTGGTATGAAAAAGAAAATCGGAGTGGTGCTCTCCGGATGCGGGGTGTACGACGGTGCGGAAATTCATGAATCGGTCATCACCCTGCTGGCGATCGACCGGGCCGGTGCCGAAGCAGTGTGCATGGCGCCCAATGTGGATCAATTGCATGTCATCAACCACCTTACTGGCGAAGAGGCTAAAGGCGAAAGCCGCAACGTGCTGGTGGAATCAGCGCGCATCGCCCGCGGCACCATCAAGGACATCGCCACAGTGAAGGCGGACGACATCGACGCACTCATCTTCCCCGGCGGCTTCGGCGCGGCCAAGAATCTGTGCGACTTCGCGGTGAAGGGTGAAAACTGCGAGGTGCATCCCGAAGTCAAACGGCTGGTCAAGGAGTTCGAACAGAAACAGAAACCGCAGGCGGTGCTCTGCATCGCCCCGGCGATGATGGCGAAAATCTATGAGGACTCCGACGCAAACCCGACGTTGACCATCGGCAACGATCCGGATACCAGCGCTAAAATGGAAGCCATGGGCACCAAGCATCAGACCGCCGCCGTCACCGAAATGGTGGTGGACGCGCCCAACAGGATCGTCTCCACCCCGGCGTATATGCTGGGGCAAAACATCGGCGAAGTGGCGGAAGGGATCGAGAAGACCGTCAACCAGCTGGTGAAGATGATCTAGTCAGGAAAATAAATTTTGACAGGATAACAGGATTGCGAAGATAGGCAGGACAAAAACTGAAAACTTGGATCCTTCGTTTTGCTCAGGATGATCATTAATATCAATGTGTCATTCTGGAGCCGTGGCAACGAAAAATCTGGGGGTTTTATCTTGTTCACTTGCCCCCCTTTGACCGGTTCAGGGTGACAGTTGGAATGCGTCGGATCAATTACCCCGGTTGGCTTGCAGGATTTTGTCGACAGTGCTGGAGGTGGACAGGCCTTTGACGATGGGAATCAGCGCCACACGCGCGCCGTAACCCTCGACGATTTTCCGCCCGACCACGTCTTCGAGTTTGTAATCGTCGCCTTTCACCAATACATCGGGCCGGATTTCGCGGATCAGACTTTCCGGCGTCTGTTCGTTGAAGATGGTGATATAATCGACGTCCTGCAGGGCGGACAGGATGTTGGCGCGTTCGTCCTGGGAGTTGATGGGACGTCCGTCGCCTTTGATGGCGCGGACCGATTCATCGCTGTTGAGCCCGATGATCAACAGGTCGCCCTGTTGTTTGGCCTGCTGTAAAAATTTGATATGGCCGCCGTGAATCAGGTCAAAACAGCCGTTGGTGAAAACGATGGTCTTGCCGACGCTTTTGGCCAGGCTGACGACTTGTTTGACCTCATGGAGTTTCAAGATGGTGCTGGACGTGCGCAGCATTTCCTCTTCCAGAAATTCGTTGATCTCTTCCAGTGTGACCACGGCGGTTCCGATTTTGCCGACGACGATGCCCGCCGCCATGTTGGCCAGCCACGCCGCCTCGCCGTAACTGAAATCGCTGAACAGGGACATGCCGAACACGCTGATGACGGTGTCGCCGGCGCCGGTCACATCGTACACTTCCTTGGCGACGGTTGAGATTTCGAACGGCTTTTCCTTTTTGGAATAAAAAATCATCCCGGCCTT
>JAPUGN010000143.1 GCA_027298165.1 Nitrospinota bacterium | reverse complement strand
CTGATCAAAAGGGTGTCGTCGGTAATCATTTCCGCCAGCGCGGCGCAATCGATTCGCCCATAACCATCGACCGGAACATAGCCGATGCGGAATCCTTCTTTGCGGAGTTCCTCGCAGGTGTTCAATATCGCCGGATGCTCCACCCGGCTGGTAATAATGTGAGTCCCCTTTTCCTTAAGCGCTCGAGCCGTTCCGGTAATCGCCAGATTATCCGATTCGGTACCCCCACTGGTGAAGAGAATCTCTGCGGGATGCGCCCCGATCAGCGCCGCGACCTGTTCCCGGGCCTCATCCAGATGGACCCGGGCGGCCCGTCCCTGAGAGTGGGTGCTGGAAGGATTGCCGAACGTCTCCCGGTACAGGGGAAGCATTGCTTCCAATACAGCCTCGTCCATGGGAGTGGTGGCATTGTGATCCAGGTAAATCTGCGGCATGGTTCTTTTATGAAAAGGTTGCTTAAAAATCAGACGGGAAAACCGCTCAATTGTCGCTGGAGGCTTTTTTCATACCGGTCTTTAGAGGAACCGGTTCAGGGGGTTTGGGTGCTTCCTCTTCCGTAGAATCCAAATCCAAGGCATCCTTGAGCAAACGAATATCTTTTTCCATTTGCGGCAGGCGGTCCAGTACGGCTTCGATGGCCTGCGCCATAGGATCCTGAAAGGTCTCTTCCAGATCTTCAAAATCGGATGAAATTCCGGAAAATACCACTCGGCCGGGAACACCAATCACCGTGGAATATTCGGGGACCGATTGCACCACCACCGATCCAGAGCCGATTTTACTGTTGATGCCCACCGTCACCGGCCCCAGAACCTGAGCCCCCGCGCCAATGACCACGTTATCGCATATGGTGGGATGCCGTTTGCCCTTCTTCATGCTCAGCCCGCCCAGGGTGACTCCATGATAGATAAACACATTGTCCCCGATTTCCGAGGTCTCCCCGATCACCACCCCCATGCCATGGTCGATGAAAAACTTCCTGCCGATTTTGGCGGCGGGATGGATTTCGATACCCGTCAGCCACCGGGCGAGATAGGAAAACAGACGGGCAATCAACTTGATATTGTTTTTCCACAGCCAGTGGTTGAAGCGATAGGCGATCAGCGCATGGACTCCGGGATAACAGATCAAGACCTCCCAGAAATGCCGGGCGGCCGGATCCTTCACCATTGCCTCCTGAATGTCTTCTTTAAGTTGAGCGAACATCGTTTCAACGGTCTAAATGGATCAGAAAGTGCTTGTAGAATTCTATAATATCACGCTTTCGGGGGCAATGGGCAATCACCGGCTCCGGACGGTCGTGATCCGGCTCCCAAGGCGATAGGTAGCGGGGAGGCCGCCTGTTTAAGGGGTGTTTTTCAGGGGTTCGGGGTCCACTTCGGTATCCATCTCTATTTCTTGGTAATCCTTCAACACCTCTTCCTGGGTTTCCCGGTCGGAGGTGCGGTAGACGCGGATGGTCTCGAAATGGGTCCCCTGTTGCACGCGGATGAGGGTCATTCGCATCAGTTCCAGGAGGGCCAGGAACGTAACGATGATTTCCTGTTTGGTCGTGTTGTTGACAAACAGCGATTCGAACGTCACACTTTCGTGCTCGTTCAGCGTTTCCAACACCCGGTTGATTCGCTCGGAAACCGAAAGGGTGGTGATTTTGATTTCGAAATCTTCTTTAAACGTCCTTTGGCTCAAGACCTGCTTGAAGGCGCTGAACAAATCGAACACCGTCGCATCGACGATCACTTCCTCTTCACCCTCCTCGACCTGAATTTCACTGCCCCGTGAAAACAGCTGTTGCCGCTCATACTCCAAATTCCGCAGGCCTCCGGCAGCCTGTTTGTACCGCTGGTACTCCATGAGTCTGCGAGCCAACTCGTCTCGTGGATCGGTCCCCTCCTCGTCGTCGTCATCTTCCCCGTGGGAAGGCAGAAGGATTTTGGACTTGAGCCGGGTCAGTTCGGCGGCCATCACCAGGTATTCGCCGGCGACATCCAGATTGAGGTCATTCATCAAATCCAGGTAACTCAGATACTGGTTGGAGATTTCAGCAACGGAAATGTCTTGAATGTCCATCTTCTGCTCCTTGATCAGATGCAGAAGCAGATCGAGCGGGCCTTCAAAAATTTTCAGTTTGAGTCGGTAAGTCATAGGCGGGGGTCCACAAGGTGGGTTTTAAAAACAAAACTCGGAACAATGTACCACCAATCCCCAAGCCGGGCAAGGCCCGGCGCATATTCCAAACCCGTAATTCAGTCGCGCTTCGACAGAGCCTGTCCTGAGCTTGTCGAAAAAGTCAGGCTGAAAACAATATTCCTCTCCTCACCAAGGAGGGGCGCAGGGGAAGTTATAATAACCCCACCTGTATCCTCCCCTTAGTAAGGGGAGGAGTATTTTTGGTCCGGCGTTATGTTGATATTAAAGTTGCCACCTGCGGTCACCGGTTCACCATGGGGGAAAGGGATGTTATAAGGTTACAAATCTCCCCAGCGGTGCTGGAGCAGGGACAGGATCACCAGCGAAACGGAATCGGCTTTCAGGAGCCGTGGACCCAGGCTGACGGTGTGAAATCCCTGTTGGCGAAGCCTGTCGATTTCTTCTTTGGCCCAACCCCCCTCGGGTCCGGCCAGAAAAGCGATAGACGATACCGGACCTTGCGGGGCAATATCCTGCAAACGTGTTTTGGGTTCGTCTTCCCAGAACACCAGCTTCAAATCACAATCCGCGGATTGCCGGCAAAACTCCTCCACCGATAATACCGCGGGATGCACCTCGGGCACGCGGGACCTTCCACATTGTTTGGAGGCTTCTTCGGCAATGCGTTGCCAGCGTTGGGTCCGGTGATGTTCCGATTCTTTTGCCAGGCGAGCGATGCAACGCTCGGTTTTGACAGCGGCGATGGAATGGACCCCCAGCTCGGCGGCTTTGCGGACCAGCGGGTCGAACCCACTGCCCTTGATCAACGCCTGCCCCATCGAGATGCACACAGGCGATTCGGTTTCAATTGCCGTTCTGGAAAGAATATCGCCGCAAACCACCTGTCGCTCCACTTCCGTCAAACGCACCTCGTATTGAAATCCCTCACCGTCGACCACTCCAATGCAATCGCCGGGCTTCATGCGGAGCACTGTACGGATGTGATTCACGTCGGGACCTTTTAAGGTGACGGTTTTTTCCGTGAACCCTTCCCGCGAAACAAAAAATCGGCGCATGGCAGTCAGGATTTCCCGTGAAGAGTTAACAGTTCTTTCGCGGATTGGATTTCGTAATCGGGCCTCACGTCCGGGGACGGCGCTTTGCCGGTGCGATTCAACCAGGCGGCGGGCATTTTCACACTCTGGGCGCCGACGATATCGGCATTCAAATTATCGCCGACAA